>NZ_JBHYXD010000033.1:46417-80587 GCF_042751995.1 Streptomyces sp. NPDC059371
CGGCCCGGGGGGGGGGGTGCCATCGGGGGCCCCCCGGGGGGGGGGGGGGGCCCCGTGGCGGCGCGCGGCCATCCCCGCCCCCCGGGGCGGGGTCCACCCGGGGGCCGCGACGGCGGCCTGGGAGGAGGCGCTGGCGGCACCCGCGTGGACGGGCCCGCCGCGCTGGCTCCACTCGGACCTGATGCCGATGAACCTCCTGGTCCGCGGGCACCGCCTCGCGGCCGTCCTCGACTTCGGCACCTTCGGCACCGGCGATCCGGCCTGCGACTTCATCCCGGCCTGGAACCTCCTTCCCGCCGAGGTGCGGCCGGTCTTCCGGGACGCGGCCGGCGCCGACGACTCCGGCTGGGCGCGCGGCCGCGGCTGGGCCCTGTCCATGGCCCTCGTCCAACTCCCGTACTACCGCGTCACGAACCCGGTGATCGCCGGCAACGCCGAACACGTGATCCGCGAAGTACTGGCCGAGCAGCGGATGTTGTAGCTACGCGGTGTTGCAGCCGCACGGCGTTGTGGCCGCGCGATGTTGCAGCCGCGCATCACCGCGCGATCACTCCACGAGTGCCTGCGTCCCGAGGACGCCGAGGAGGGCGACGCGTTCGGCGTCCTCCGTGCCGGGCTCGGCGGTGTAGACCATGATCCGCAGGTCGCTGCCCGCGACGCTCAGCACATCGCAGTCCAGCGTCACGGCGCCGACCTGGGGGTGGTCGATGGTCTTGCGGGACGCGTCGTGGCGGGCGACGGCCCCGGACTCCCACAGTTCCGCGAAGCGCACGCTGTTCTCGCACAGGTCCTCGATCAACTGCCCGAGACGCCGGTCCGTCGGGTACCGGCTCGCGGTGGCGCGCAGGTCGGCGGCGAGCGTCGCCTCGAAGGCGCGCCGCTCCCGCGGAGTGTGCCGAACCCGACCGCCGGGCCCGACGAAGTTGCGCCACACACCGTTGCGTTCGTTGCCGCTCCACCCGGAGGGATCGCCGAGCAGGGCCGCGTACAGCGGGTTGGCCAGCAGCAGGGTCCAGGCCGCGTCATAGACCGCGACGGGTGTCCCGCTCAGCCGGTCGAGCAGCCGGTGGACGCCCGGGGTGATGTGGGCCGGCACCATGCCACGGCCCGGCGGCACCAGTCCGGCCACCTGGAAGAGGTGCTCGCGTTCGGCCCCGGACAGCCGCAGCGCCCGGCCCAGCGCCTCGACGACCTGCTCCGAGGGGTGGGCCGCCCGCCCCTGTTCGAGGCGGGTGACGTAGTCGACCGAGATGCCGGCGAGCAGGGCCAGCTCCTCGCGGCGCAGGCCGGCCGCGCGCCGGTTGCCGCCTCCGGGCATGCCGACGGCCTCCGGCGTGACGCGGTCACGCCAGCGTCGTACCGTACGCCCGAACTCCGTGTTCGCCATGCCACCCACTGTGCACCCGCCCGGGCGAACGCGCCTGGTACCGCCGGTCCCAGGAAGACCGGGCTCCTGGCTGTGGGCGGCGATCCGCCGGAGTGTGGACCCATGACCACAACACTCATCACCGGAGCGAACAAGGGCCTCGGCTTCGAGACGGCCCGCCGGCTCGTCGGGGAGGGCCACACCGTCTACGTGGGCAGCCGGGACCCGGAGCGCGGACGGCGCGCGGCCGCGGAGCTCGGGGCGCGCTCGCTCGTCATCGACGTCACCGACGACGCGTCCGTCGCCGCCGCATCCAAGATTGTCGAGGCCGAGGGCGGCCTGGACGTCCTGATCAACAACGCCGGCGTCGAGGGGCGCGGCGCGGGGAACAGCGTGATCGGCGCGGCGGAGGTGACCGCCGACATGATGCGCGAGCTGTTCGAGACGAACGTCTTCGGTGTCGTCCGGGTCCTCCACGCCTTCCTGCCCCTGCTCCGGCGCTCGGCCTCCCCCGTCGTGGTGAACGTCAGCAGCGGCCTGGCCTCACTGGCCCGGATCACCGACCCCGCCGGCCCGGCCCACGCCTACCCCGGAGTCGCCTATCCCGCGTCCAAGACCGCCGTCAACAGCATCACCGCGCAGTACGCGAAGGTGTTCCCCGGGATCCGTGTCAACGCCGTGGAGCCGGGCTTCACCGCCACCGATCTGAACGGCAACACCGGGACTCAGACCGTGGAGGAGGGCGCCGAGATCATCGTGCGCATGGCGCGGATCGGCCCGGACGGACCGACCGGCGGCTTCTTCGACGCGTCGGGCCCCGTCCCCTGGTGACCGAGGGCACCCGGGCACCTGAAACCTGACACCTGACACCCAATGGAACATGTATTCGATTACAGGGGTACGCTGGCCTCATGGCCACGCATCTCCAGGGCTCGCTCTTCGACCAGACCGACGAACTCCGCCTCGGCCCGCTGGACGGCCTGCGGCGCACCACGCTGGGCGAGGGGGCCTGGATCGACCTGCTGCCCGGCTGGCTGAGCGGGGCCGACGAGCTCTTCGGCCGCCTGGCCGCCGAGGTCCCCTGGCGGGCCGAACGGCGCCAGATGTACGAACACGTGGTGGACGTACCCCGGCTGCTCGCGTACTTCGGCGCGGACGATCCGCTGCCGCACCCGGTCCTGGACGAGGCCCGGGACACGCTGTCGGCGCACTACGCCGGGGAGCTGGGCGAGGCGTTCACCACGGCGGGGCTCTGCTACTACCGGGACGGCCGTGACAGCGTGGCCTGGCACGGGGACAGGATCGGCCGGGGCGCCCGCGAGGACACGATGGTCGCCATCGTGTCGGTGGGCGCGCCGCGCGATCTCCTGCTGCGGCCGCGAGGTGGCGGGGACACGGTCCGGCGCCCGCTGGGCCACGGCGACCTCATCGTCATGGGCGGCTCCTGCCAGCGCACCTGGGAGCACGCGATCCCCAAGACGGCGCGGGCCGCGGGGCCCCGGATCAGCGTGCAGTTCCGCCCGGACGGGGTGAACTGAGCGGCGCGGCCGCGAGTGGGCCCCAGGGGGGAGCCGCCCGGCGGCCGCTCCCGCACTCCCACCGGGCCCGCCGGCTCACGGCGCGAGCTGCGCCTGCACGGCGGGCGCGTACCGGTCGACGATGACGTCGACCGAGGTGGCGCGCAGGTGCGAGCCCCGGGCGATCCCGTACATCACGCCGAGGCCGAGGAGTGTGCTCACGGCGAGTTCGGCGCGCAGGCCCGCGTCCGGCCCGTTCAGCCGACCGGCGAGACGTTCGCTGACCTGGGCGCGGAAGTTGGCCCGGAGTATCTCGCCCTGCTCCCCCTGGAGCGGGGCGAAGACGATCCGCAGGACGGGATCGGCGCCGCGCTGCGTCTGGCCTTCGAGGACATGGCGGACCATGTGCCGGCCGAGCTCCTCCAACGGGGCGTCCAGCAGGGCGTCGGCGTCCGACTCGAAGGACATGACGCGGGCGAACAGCGCGTCCTTGTTGCCGAAGTACTTCAGGATCAGCGGCGCGCTCACCCCGGCCCGGTCGGCGACCGCCTTGAGCGTGATGTCCGCGTGCGCGTGCCGGGCCAGCAGGTACCGGGCCGCGCGCAGGATCGCCGCCTTGCTCGCCTCGGCGTCACGGCGGGGGGCGGGGGCGGCTTCCGGCCGCTCGCCGGTTCCGGGGGCGGACGGGGACGACGCCGTGAGACCGGAGTGGGGGGTGGTCACGGTGCTCAGGCTCCTTCGAGGGCCTCGTCGCGGGGTGCGCCGGTGCGGCGGCCGGTTCGCGGGGTCTCGCGGGAGGCGGGGTCGGTGGGTATCGACAGCGCGGCGGCACAGGCCACCAGTGCGACGGTACCCGCCATGACGAAGGCCAGCAGATAGCCGTGCAGGGTCGGCACCGGGGCGCCCGCGACAAGGCTCGTGTGGTGGACGAGCACGGCGGCCACGGCGGCACTGCACACGGCCTGCCCGATGGTGCGCATCAGGACGTTGACGCCGTTGGCGGACGCGGTCTGTCCGGCGGGCACGGCCCGCAGGATCAGGGTGGGCAGGGCGGAGTAGGCGAAGGTCGTGCCGATCGAGCAGACCGTGGCGCCCAGGATGATCGCCCACAGGTCACGGCTGTCGGCGATCCGCAGGACGTAGCCGGAGGCGATGATCGCCGTGCCGAGGGCCAGGGTGATCCGGGGACCGCGGGCCGCCGATATCCGCGCCGAGACGGGCGACAGCAGCAGCATCGTCACGCCGCCGGGCAGCAGGCACAGGCCGGTCGCCACGATGGACAGGCCGAGTCCGTAGCCGGTGGCCGTGGGCGCCTGCACGAGCTGTGCCGTGACCAGCGAGTTGCCGTAGAAGGAGAAGCCGGTGAGCAGCGCGGCGATGTGCGGCAGGGCGACGCGCGGACGGGCGGCCAGCTTCAGGTCGACGAGGGGGCGTTCGGCGCGGAGCTGCTGGCGCCACCACAGCGTGAGGACGGCCGCGCAGGCGGCGAACAGCCCGAGGATCCTGGGGCTGGTCCAGCCCCAGGTGCCGCCCTGGGACACGGCGAGCAGCAGACACACCAGTCCGGCGGCCAGACCCAGCGCGCCCAGGGTGTCGAAGCGGCCCGGCTCGCGTACGGGGGACTCGCGCACCGCCCACCAGGCCAGTGCCGTCCCGAAGACGCCGAGCGCGGTCGTCGCCCAGAACATGACGTGCCAGTTGGCGTACTGCACCAAGAGGGCGGCGAGCGGCAGGCCGAGGGAGGCGCCGATACCGACGGTGGAGCTCATCAGCGCGACGGCGGACCCCGTGCGCTCCGGCGGCAGTTCGTCGCGCAGGATGCTGATCGACAGCGGGACCACGGCGGCCGCGGCGCCCTGTAGCGCCCGCGCCACGATCAGGACGCCGATGTCCGAGGTGAGCGCGCACATCAGCGAGCCGACCGTCATCATCCCGAGGGCCATGAGCAGCACGCGCCGCTTGCCGTACATGTCTCCCGCGCGGCCGAGGACCGGGGTCAGGACCGCTCCGGCGAGGAGGGTCGCCGTCACCATCCAGGAGACCGCGCCCGCCGAGGCGCCGGTCAGCCGGGGCAGGTCGGGCAGCAAGGGGACGACCACCGTCTGCATGACGGCCATGAGGATCCCGCCGAACGCCAGGACAGGGATCGCGAGCCGCTCGCGCAGGGCCGCCATCGGCACTCCAGAAGTAGACATGAAAAACTGAGGTGAATGACAATTCACCTTACCGGTGAATTGTCATTCACCCCAAGTGGGGTCCGCTTTCCGGACGGCCGTCCGCCAGGCGCCCGGGCCGGTGCCACCCGACCCGGACGAGAGGCCATGGCACCGGGCGCGGGCCTGTCACCCGACCCGGACGACACGCCCTATCGCCGGGCGCGGGCCTGTACGCCGCGGGCGACCCGGGGTCCGAGCCAGCGCTTGAAGCGGCGCAGCGCCTCCAGGCGGCCGGCCGCGCGGTCGATCCGGTAGTAGAGCTGGGGCGGGACGTACGGCAGCAGCGGCGAGTGGCGCTGCCCGAGGAGGGCGAACATCTGCGTCGGCGGAAGACCGATGTAGCGCGACAGGTTCTCGTACCACTGGGCGCTGTGGCGGGCCGCGCTCTGCACCGGCAGGAGTTCGGACCTGCGCTCCCGTCCGTACCGGGTGAGGGCGGTCTCGAGGTCCGGGTGCTCCCGCAGTGCCCGGGCCAGGGAGATGGCGTCCTCCAGGGCGAGGGTGGTGCCGGCGCCGATCGAGTAGTGCGTGGTGTGGGCGGCGTCGCCGAGCAGGACGAGGTTGCCCCGGTGCCAGGTCCGGTTGGTCAGGGTGCGGAAGGTGAGCCACGGGGCGGCGCCGTCGGACCGCTCCCGGCCCATCAGCCTGTGCCCGTTCAGCAGGTCCGCGAAGAGCTTCTCCAGCAGCGCGAGACCCTCGGCCTCGCCCGCGCTGTCGAGCCCGAGGCCGGTCCAGGTCTCCGGGGAGCACTCGATGACGAGGGTGCTCCGGTCGTCGCCGAACCGGTACGCGTAACACCAGATCCAGCCGTGGCCCGTCTCCACGAAGGAGAAGGTGAAGGCGTCGAAGACCTTCGTCGTGCCGAGCCAGATGTACTGGTTGCGCCCGTGGCTGATCTCGCTGCCGAAGTGGTCGGCGTGACGCTCGCGCAGGGCGCTGTTGACCCCGTCCCCGGCGACGACGAGGTCGGCTTCGGGCAGTCCGTCGGCCGCGATCTCGCTCTCGTACTCGACACGGACCCCCAGCGAACGGGCCCGCTCCGCGAGCAGGTCGAGCATCCGGCGGCGGCCGATGCCGAATCCCTCGTCCCCCGGGGCCACCGTCGTGCGGGCGCCGACGTGGGCGACGCCGTCGCTCCAGCTCACCGAGTTCTCGCTGACGGCGAGCGCGGACGCCGGGTCGCCCTCGCGCAGTTTGTCGAGCAGACCTGCCCAGTAGGTCACACCCCAGCCGTACGTCGATCCGGCCGGGTTCCGTTCATGGACGGTGATGTCATGGGACGGGTCCTGGAGCTTCATCAGGATCGAGAAGTACAGGCTTGCGGGTCCGCCACCGACGCACGCGATCTTCACGCGCACTCCCCTATGTTGCACAATGCGGTCAATTGATCACGAAGAGTAGCAGGGGTGTCGCGCCCCGCAGTTCACGCCAGATCGCGGGCGTGAGCCGCGCCACGAGCCGACGGCCGCGACCGCAAGATCATCGACGCGAGGTCCTCCCGCCGGAGGATTTCCGTCGGCGGGTGTGCCACGGGCGCCCCTGACAACAAGATCATCTTTGTTCAACCCTGCATGACATATCCGCGATTGTCCGGATCGCAGCCAACCGACATTCGGCGATTTCTCCCGTTGTTTGGCGAACCGATAGGCATATCGGGTCATCAACACCGCTGATCACAGGAGGTCTCCGCATGCCGGAGCTCACTCGCCGCCGCGCCCTCGGCGCCGCCGCCGCGCTCGCCGCGGGCGCAGGTGCCCAGGCCCTCGCCGCACCCTCGGCGTCCGCGTCCCCGAACGGGCCGGCCGCCGCACGGGAGTCCATGGGCGAGCACCACCACGGCGGCCCGGAACCGTTCGACGAGGTCTTCCGGGGGCGCCGCATAGAAGGCCGCCCGGTCACCGGGGGCGGCCACCATCACGGCGGCGGATACGCCGTGTTCATCGACGGCGCGGAACTGCACGTGATGAGCAACGCCGACGGGAGCTGGATCAGCGTCGTCAGCCACTACGACCCCGTACCCACCCCGCGCGACGCGGCCCGCGCCGCCGTCGTGGAGCTGCAGGGGGCGCCGCTCGTGCCCTTCGCCGCCAACTGAACCACCCCGCAAGCAGATCGTGGAGTCCCGCACATGACCGTACGCAAGAACCAGGCGAGCCTGACCGCCGACGAGAAGCGGCGATTCGTCGACGCGCTGCTGCAGCTCAAGCGCAGCGGCACGTACGACACCTTCGTCACGACGCACAACGCGTTCATCCTCGGCGACACCGACAACGGCGAGCGGACGGGCCACCGTTCACCGTCGTTCCTGCCCTGGCACCGCAGATTCCTTCTGGAGTTCGAGCGGGCCCTGCAGGCCGTCGACCCCTCGGTGGCGCTGCCCTACTGGGACTGGAGCGCCGACCGCACCGCGCGGGCGTCCCTGTGGGCGCCGGACTTCCTCGGCGGCACCGGGCGCAGCCTGGACGGCCGGGTGATGGACGGCCCGTTCGCCGCCTCCGCGGGCAACTGGCCGATCAACGTCCGCGTCGACAGCCGCACTTACCTGCGCAGGTCGCTGGGCAGCGGGGTGCGCGAACTGCCGACCCGCGCCGAGGTGGACTCCGTGCTCGCCATGACGACGTACGACATGGCCCCCTGGAACAGCGCCTCGGACGGCTTCCGCAATCACCTCGAAGGCTGGCGGGGCGTCAACCTCCACAACCGGGTGCACGTGTGGGTGGGCGGCCAGATGGGCACGGGCGTCTCGCCCAACGATCCGGTGTTCTGGCTCCACCACGCCTTCATAGACAGGCTGTGGGCCCAGTGGCAGCGCCGGCACCCGGGCTCCGGCTACCTCCCGCTCAAGGACACCCCGAACGTCATCGACCTCGGCGAGACGATGAAGCCGTGGAACGACACCCGGCCGGCCGATCTGCTCGACCACTCCGCGTTCTACACGTTCGACACCGTCTGATCCCGGCCGCGCCCGTGACCGCCGGACCCCCGGAGGGACCTCCGGGAGGGTCGGCTCGCGCGGGCGCACCGGAGCACAGCGGCGGCGCGGGCGCGAGGACGCGCCCGCGTCACCAGGGGAACGGCGCCGGGTCAGGCGCCGCCCTGCGCCTCGCTCCGGCACTCCGGGTGACCCCAGCCCTGGGCGTTCTTGGCGATGGGCTCGCCCGCGGCGTAGGAACGGCCGCACGCACAACGGCCGTTGAACTTGGCCTTGATGGTGCGGCTCGACGTGCCCGGCCGGGACGCCTTGGCCGCGGGGCGGCGGCGGGCGGCGCCCGAGGTGACCGGGGTGTCGGGGGAGGCGGGCGGCTCCGGGGACCCGAGGTCGCTGCCCGCGGGCTGCTGCACGACAGCGGCCTGGCTGGCGGCACGGTCGGCGAAATCGTTCAGGCGGTCGCCGTCGACCTGGTGGGCGGGGACGTAACGGAACTCGACCGAGCGGCCGGTGAGGAGTTCGTCGATCCGGGCGACCAGTTCCTGGTTGGCGACGGGCTTGCCCGCGGCCGTCTTCCAGCCCTTGCGCTTCCAGCCGGGCAGCCAGGTCGTGACCGCCTTCATCGCGTACTGGGAGTCCATCCGGACCTCCAGCGGCACATCGGCGGCCACGGCCGTCAACAGGCGTTCCAGCGCGGTCAGTTCGGCGACGTTGTTCGTCGCCGTGCCCAGCGGTCCCGCCTCCCAGCGGGTGGGGGTCTCGTCCCCGTCGGCGACGACCCAGGCCCATCCGGCGGGTCCCGGGTTTCCCTTCGAAGCCCCGTCACAGGCGGCAACAACGCGTTCAGGCATGACCCCGATCATGCCACGCCCGGCCGAGGGCCCCGCGCACGGAGGGGCGCGGAGCGGAACCACCCCGCCGGTCACCGGCGGGGTGGCGGCCACGGACGAGCGTCAGGACACGTCCTTCATCTCGGGCATCTCGCCCTGGGTCGTCTTCATGTCGATGACGGAGAACGACGCGCCCTGCGGGTCGCTCAGCGCGGCGAACCGGCCGAAGGGGCTGTCCATCGGCCCGAAGCGCAGGACCGCGCCGCGCGCGGTCGCCTTCGACACCGCCTCGTCGCAGTTCTCGACGGCGAAGTAGACGTTGACGTACGACGGCACCTCGGGCGGGAAGTCGTCCGTCATCCTCATCCGGCCGAGCACGGGTTTCCCGCCGATGTTGAAGACGCGGAAGTCCACGGCGTCGTCCTGCACCTGCTGGGCGGTGAGGGGGAAGACGGCCGGGAAGAACGCGTCGGACTTCTCCGGCTCACGGGTGAAGACCTCGGCCCAGGCGTACGAGCCGGGCTCGCCGATCGAGTCGAAGCCCTCGTGGACGCCCGCCTGCCAGACGCCGAAGACGGCCCCGCCGGGGTCCCGGGCCAGCGCCATGGTGCCGAACTCGCCGACCTGCATCGGCTCCATCAGCACCTCGCCGCCCTGGCTCCTGATCTTCTCGGCGGTCGCCGCGGCGTCGGGCGAGGCGAAGTACAGACACCAGGCGGACTGGCCCTCCTGCCCCGGCATCGGCGGTACGACGGCGGCCACCGCCTTGCCGCCGGAGTAGGCCTGTGTGTAGTTCCCGTACTCCGAGGACGACTCGCCGAACGTCCAGCCGAGCACGTCCCCGTAGAAGCTCTTGGCCCCTTCGACATCGCTGAACATCGCGTCCGCCCAGCAGGGCGTTCCTTCAGGCTGTACGGCCATGACCCGACCTTCTCCTGTTCGGTGAACGATTGCGCTGTTCACGCTAGCCAGCCTTCACCCGGGCCGCGCGCCGAACCGCGGGCCCTGCACCACACTGGAGGCGGGCCGGTCCGGACGTCGACGGGACGGGGCACGGGATGATGCGGGCATGGGAAGTGGTCCGGCCGGGGCCGGTCGAGGGAGAGCCGCTGCGCCTCGCCGAGCGACCGGTGCCGGTGCCCGGCCCCGACGAACTCCTGGTCCACGTCCGCGCCTGCGGGGTGTGCCGCACCGACCTGCACGTCACCGAGGGCGACCTGCCCGTACACCGCCCCGGCGTCACACCGGGCCACGAGGCCGTCGGTGTGGTGGCGGCGACCGGCGGCGCGGTGAGCGGCTTCGCCCCGGGCGACCGGGTCGGGGTCGCCTGGCTGCGCCGTACGGACGGCACCTGCGGGTACTGCCTGCGCGGGTCCGAGAACCTCTGCCCGGCGTCCGAGTACACCGGCTGGGACGCCGACGGCGGTTACGCGGAGTACACGACCGTGCCGGCCGCCTTCGCCTACCGGCTGCCCGACGGCGTGGACGACGTCGCCCTGGCCCCACTGCTGTGCGCGGGCATCATCGGCTACCGGGCCCTGCGCAGGGCCGCGCTGCCGCCGGGCGGGCGGCTCGGCCTGTACGGCTTCGGCGGCAGCGCCCACCTCTGCGCGCAGCTCGCGCTCGCCGAGGGCGCCACCGTGCACGTACTGACCCGCGATCCGGCCGCGCGACGGCTGGCGCTCGGCCTGGGGGCCGCCTCCGCCGGCGGGGCGTACGACGAGCCGCCCGAGCCGCTGGACAGCGCGATCCTCTTCGCGCCGGCCGGTGAACTGGTGCCGGTCGCCCTGCGGGCACTCGACCGGGGCGGTGTCCTGTCCGTCGCCGGCATCCACCTGAGCGACATCCCGCCGCTGCGCTACGAGAGCGACCTGTTCCAGGAGAAGGAACTGCGCAGCGTCACCGCCAACACGCGTGAGGACGGCAGGGACTTCCTGGCACTCGCGGCCCGCCACGGCATCCGCGCCACGACGCACGCCTATCCCCTGGAGGAAGCGCCGCGGGCGCTGCGCGACCTCAAGGCGGGCCGCTTCGACGGCGCGGCGGTACTGGTGAACGACCGCCCGCCGCGGAACTGAGCGTGCGGGCGGGACGGCCGCGTGCGTGGATGGATCCAGGGGGTGTGCTGCGGTGGAGGTGTGATGGCGGGCCGGGGCAGTGCCGAGACGGCGGGTGCGGGGGTGCCGTCCGACGCCTCGGAGGACGCCGTCGAGTCGATCGGCACGACGCTCGACGAACGCACGACCTGCGAGGAGCTCGTCGCGTTCATGTGCCGGCGCTTCTGCGAGACCGCCGCGGTGGACCTGCTGCCCAGGGACGTGGCGGCCGGCCGGCGACCGCCGGACCTGGAGCTCACCCGCGTGGCCGAGGCCGGCCGCACCCGGCTGCTCACCCCGCTGGAGGGCCCGCGTCCGCTGTCCGTCCGGGCGCTCGACGAGGGCCGTCCGATCGCCGCCTCGATCGACCTGTCCGGCCGGACTCCCCGGCAGGTCATGGCCGTACCGCTGCTCGCGCACGGACGCCTGTACGGGGTGCTGCTCGCCGTCCGGCAGGGCGCGCCGTTCACCGGCGCCGACGTGTCGGGCGCCCACCACGCGGCGCGGCTCGCGGCCGTGCACCTCGGCCACTCCCGCGAGCACGCGTCCCTCCGCGGCACGGTCCTGGACCTCCAGCGGGCGCTGCTCGCCGCACCGGGCCGGCCGCATCCGAACCTCGACCTCGCCACCCGCTATCTGCCCGCGGGCGGCGGTTCCCTCGTGGGCGGGGACTGGTTCGAGACCGTACGGCTGCACTTCGGGCGCACCCTGCTGGTCGTCGGCGACGTGATGGGCCACGGCCTGGACGCCGCGGTGGACATGAACGCGTACCGCTCGATGCTGCGCTACGTCGCCTCCACTGATCTTCCGCCCCACCGGGTGCTGCGCCGTCTGGACACCGCGGTCGCCGAGGACGGCAGCCGGCGCCCGGCCACCTGTCTGCTCGTGCGGGTCGATCCGGCGCGCGGTATCGCGGTGATCGCGGGTGCCGGGCATCTGCCGCCGGTGGTGTTCGCCGGTGACGGCTCGGGCGAACTGCTGCCGCTGCCGGTGGGTCCGCCTCTGGGCACGGGGGTGGGCGGTTACGAGCAGGTGGTCCGCAGGCTCTCCCCTGACGACACCCTGGTGATGTTCACCGACGGTCTCGTCGAGCGCCGCGACGAGGACATCGACGCGTCGCTGGCACGGCTGGCCGCGCTGCGGCTTCCCCCGGGTGCCGACGTCGACGCCCTGCTCGACGAGGTGCTGGTCGCGCTCGACGCCCGGCACGCGGAGGACGACGTGGCGGTGCTGGCGGCCCGGATCCACCCGCGCGGCCACCCCGCCTGAGGCGGCCGGCCGGGACAGGCTCCCTGTCCCGGCCGCAGGGCGCCGCCGGTCGCCCGGGGCGCCGGTCACTCCCCCGCGTGCGCCCGTTCCAGGGCCGCCATGTCCAGCTTGGTCATCTTGTACATCGCCTGGGCCGTACGGGCGGCCTTCTCGGTGTCCGCGTCGCCGAGCAACTCGATGAGCCCGTCCGGGACGATCTGCCAGGACAGTCCGTACTTGTCCTTCAGCCAGCCGCAGGGACCCGCCTCGCCTCCGTCCTCGACGAACTTGTTCCAGTAGTGGTCCACCTCTTCCTGGCCGTAGCAGTGGACCTGGAACGAGATCGCCTCGTCGAACGTGAACTGCGGGCCTCCGTTGACCGCGACGAACTTCTGGCCGTTGGCCGTGAACTCGACGGCCAGCACGGAACCGGGCGTCCCGGGCCCTGCCTCGGTGTAGCGGCCGACCCTGCCGAGCCGGGAATGCTTGAACATCGAGACGTAGTAGTGCGCGGCCTCCTCGGCCTGGCCGTCGAACCACAGACAGGTGGTGAAACCGTCGGCGGGCATGCGTACCTCCTCGGGCGGAAATCGTCGTCACCTCTGTCGACCGATCCTCGTCCGAAAAGTCATCGGCCGCGCGCGCACGACGTCACCCCCGCGGACCGCAGCCGCCCCGGTGGTCGCCCCTTCCCTGCGGAAAACCCGTGCCGGGCGCGCCCGGCACGGAGTTAGCATCCGCGGACATGACTCTCACCGAACCCCCCGGCGTCCACCCGTTCCGTGTCGACTTCCCACAGGGCGATCTGGACGACCTGCACCGCCGCCTCGACACCGTCCGCTGGCCCGACGAACTGCCCGGAGTGGGCTGGGCCTACGGAGTCCCGAAGGACTACCTCCAGGAACTCGTCCGCCACTGGCGGCACACCTACGACTGGCGTGCGGCCGAGAAGCGCCTCAACACGTGGCCGCAGTTCACCACCGAGATCGACGGCGCGCGTGTGCACTTCGCGCACGTCCGCTCGCCGGAGCCCGGGGCGACCCCGCTGATCATGACGCACGGCTGGCCCGGGTCCATCGTCGAATTCACCGATGTCGTGGGGCCGTTGACCGATCCGCGCGCCCACGGCGGCGATCCCGCGGACGCCTTTCACCTGGTCGTTCCGAGCATCCCGGGCTTCGGGCTCTCGGGGCCGACACGGGACACCGGCTGGGAGTTCACCCGGGTGGCCGCCGCGTTCGCCACGCTGATGGACCGCCTCGGCTACCGGCGGTACGGCGCGCAGGGCGGCGACTGGGGCGGGGCCGTCTCGCGCGAGCTCGGGCGGGCACACCCCGACCGGGTGACCGGAGTCCATCTCAACCTGCTGCCCGGATCGTCCGCCGTCACCGAGCCGACCGCCGGGGAACTGGCCGCGCTGAGCCCGTACGAGCGCGAGCGCACCCTCCGCTCCTGGCGGCGCGGCCAGGCATGGAACCGCGAGGAAGCGGGGTACGCGGCGATCCAGGCCACGCGGCCGCAGACACTCGCGTACGCCCTCACGGACTCTCCGGTCGGCCAACTCGCCTGGATCGCCGAGAAGTTCATGCGGTGGACGGACTCGCGGGACCGTCCGGAGGACGCCGTCGACCGGGATCTGCTGCTGACCAACGTGATGCTGTACTGGCTGACCGGCACGGCCGGTTCGTCCGCGCGGATCTACTACGAGCGCGCCCACGCCGCCTACTGGGGCACACCGCCCGAGCCGTCGACCGCTCCGACGGCGCTCGCCGTCTTCCCCGAGGAGAACTTCGTCGCGCTGCGCCATGTCGCGGAACGCACCGACGCCATCGTCCGCTGGACCGAGTTCGACCGGGGCGGTCACTTCGCCGCGATGGAGGAGCCGGATCTGCTGGTCGCCGACATCCGGGCGTTCTTCCGCCAACTCCGCGCGGGCGTCTGAGGAACGGCACGAGGACGAGCACGAGGAGCGGCGCCGGACCTCCGCCGGCCCGCCTCGCCGTCGCGGCTCTGCCGACGGCGAATCTGCCACGGGCCGAGAAATCCGCTCCGGCGGCGGCGCCGGACCGAGAGTGGAGTCAGCGGCGACGCCCGCCGCGTCTCGACCAGGAGGAACGAGGAACCATGACTCCGCTCATCACCGGCCGGCATCCGGCCCGCACGCAGTGGGCCGAGGAGGGCGACACCCCGGCGACCCGCTACGACGACCATCTGGCCGCGCAGTTGCTCGCCCAGCGGATCATCTTCCTGGGCACCCAGGTCGACGAGGTCTCGGCTAACCGGGTGTGCGCCCAACTGCTCCTGCTGTCCGCCGAGGACGCGCGCACCGACATCAGCCTCTACATCAACAGCCCCGGTGGTTCGGTGACCGCCGGACTCGCCATCTACGACACCATGCGGCTGATCCCCAACGACGTCTCCACGCTCGCGATGGGATTCGCCGCGAGCATGGGGCAGTTCCTGCTCAGCGTGGGCACGCGCGGCAAGCGCTTCGCGCTGCCGAACGCGCGGATCATGATGCACCAGCCGTCCGCGGGCATCGGCGGCACCACCGCCGACATCGAGATCCAGGCACAGAACCACGAGTTCACCAAGCGGGCCATCGAACGGATCACCGCGGAGCACACCGGCCAGAGCGAGGAGACGATCTCCAGGGACGGTGACCGGGACCGCTGGTTCACGGCGGAACAGGCCAAGGAGTACGGCATGGTGGACCGGGTCGTGGAGTCGCTCGACGACGTCCGCCCGGCCGCTTCACGGCGACGGATGGGGCTCTGACATGGGTACGTACACGATTCCGAACGTCGTCGAGCGGACCCCGCAGGGCGAGCGGTCGTACGACGTCTTCAGCCGGCTGCTCTCCGAGCGGATCATCTTCCTCGGCACGGAGATCGACGACGGCGTCGCCAACGTCGTCATCGCGCAACTCCTCCATCTGGAGTCGTCGAGCCCGGAGAGCGAGATCTCGATCTACATCAACTCGCCCGGGGGATCGTTCACTTCTCTGATGGCCATCTACGACACGATGACCTTCGTCCAGGCGCCGATCTCGACGTTCTGCGTCGGGCAGGCCGCCTCCACCGCGGCGGTGCTGCTCGCCGGGGGCGATCCCGGGCGGCGGTTCGTCCTGGAACACGCCCGCGTGCTGCTCGGCCAGCCGGCCAGCGGCGGCCATCAGGGCACGGTGTCGGACCTCAGCCTCCAGGCCAAGGAGATGCTGCGGATCCGCTCGCAGGTCGAGGAGGTGCTGTCCCGGCACACCCACCACGACGTCGCCACGCTGCGCGCCGACATGGACCGCGACAAGATCTTCACCGCGCGGGAGGCGGTGGAGTACGGGCTCGCGGACGAGATCCTCAGCCGCCGGCTCGCCCTGCTCTGACATCGACCCGCCGGCAGCGGGCCGATGCCGGGCGGCGAGGGCGCGGTGTACGGGCCCGCGTCAGGCGGCGAGGCACATGCCGTCGTACCGCGAGCCCGAGGACGGGGCGGCAGCCGAGCGGCCACGGACGGACTCGGCCCGGGTGTGCCGGGTCAGCTCCCGCTGGGCCAGCGACAACAGGTCGGTCAGGCCGAGACCGAGGGCGCGCGCGGCCGCGGCGAGGACCTCGGAGGAGGCCTCCTTGCGGCCGCGCTCCACCTCGGAGAGGTAGGGCATGGAGATCCTCGCGGCCTCGGCCACGTCCTTGAGCGTGCGTTCCTGGGCCAGCCGCTCGCGCCGCAGGACATCACCGACCAGGTCGCGCCACAACGGTTCCTTGCCCGAGGGAGCGGGGGCCGCGGGTCCCCGGTGCGGCACCAGGACCGGTGGCCGCGGTACCCGGGCCGGGGCATCGGCCAACGGCGGTGTCCGGGAGGGCTCCGACGCCGCCGGGCGCAGAGGGATGACGCGGGCTTCGTTCGTCACGTGGTCGCTCACCCCTTCAGCCTAGAAGCGCGGGGCCGCACGGGAAGGGAGCGGCGTTCCGCTCTCGGTGAAGTCAGGGGGACGCCGGGGCGGAGTCCGCGGACTGCGACGTCAGGTCCGCGGAGGCCGAACCGGACGCCGGGGGCGCCTGCGACTCGGACGGCGGAGGCTCGCTGGACGGGGGCGGTTCCTCCGAGGACGGCGCGGAGGAGGACGGTTCGGAGGAGTCCGACGACGGGGACGAACTCTCGGACGACGACGACGACGGCGAGTTCGAGGCCGAGGTCGACGGGGACTTGGAGCCCGAGTCGCTGACCGACGGCGAGGGGCTCACCGGGGGGTGCGTCTTCTTGTCCTTCTTCACGTCGTCACCCCGGTGCCGCTTGATCCACTCGTTGCTCTCGGGGTCGTAGATGACGAACACGTCGATGACCGTCTTCGACGGCACGACGGCCACGCTGTTCTGCGGACGGTACGAGGGCCACGGGTCGCCCGTCGTCTTGATGTTGCCCTTCTGCGGTACCGGTTCGAGCAGCGGGTTGCCGCAGGCACAGCGCACCCTGGGCACACCCCGGGAGTCCACGAGGACGGCGGTGCCGGCCTGGAGGACCGCCTGATAGCTGGTGGGGGCGCCGTTGCGGTAGCCGTGGTTGGTGACACGGGTGTCCAGACGCAGTTGTACGGGGGTCAGGGAACGCAGATAGGCGGGGACCGCGTTCGGCTGGATGCCCTCGACCGAGGCGAAGGCCTTGTTCTTCGCGGGGTCCGCCTTCAGCGCGCTGATCTGCTTCTCGACGTCGCAGCTCGACACGTTGCGGGTGCCGCCGTAGAGGCCGGGCGCGCTGCCGCTGTAGGTGCCCCCCGTGGTGGCCGGGGCCGACGAGGCCGATGCGGAGGGCGTCTCCGACTCGATGGAACTGTCGTTGGCGGTCGACTCGGTGAACGAGTCGGGCCCCGACTTGCCCGCGGGCTGCGCGAACACCTCGCTGCTGGCGTTCTTGGCCCCGCCGCCGTTGTTGGTGAAGACCAGTCCGAGGATCACCGCCGCCGCCACGACACCGGTGATCAGCGCGACCCTCGGCGCCGACCGCCACCAGGGCCGTTCGGGTCCCCCGCCCGGTCCACCCGGTCCGCCGGCTCCACCGCCGGGCCCCTCGGGACCCGAGCCGCCGCCACCCCCACCCGAACCGCCGCCCCCTGGTCCTCCGGGACCGCCTCCCGCCCCGGACGCGTCGCCGGGCGGTCCGGCGGGCGGGATGCTGACGGGCTGGGTCGGACTCGGCTGTGCCGGGCCCGACAGCGGGCCCGAGGGCGGGCCGGTGGGGCGGCCGGAGGACGGCTGTTCGACGCTCACGAGCTCTTCTCCCGTTGGAGGGATGCAGGGACGTCCGAGTGGCTTTTTCACCGCTTTCCTACATAACGAATCCATTGTGTGCCCCGGTCCGCCGGTGCCCGCAAGCCGACGCGGTCGGCTCTCTCCGAGGGGCGGACGATCTCGGCGCTGCTTAGCGTGGCAGCGTGAGTCCCCAGACACCGTCCGCCCAGCCGGCCCCCAGCAGCGGTGCGCCTCCGGCCGCCCGTCACGGCTGGCTCCAGGCCCTCGTGGCCGTGCTGGCCGGTCTGGTCCTGATGGTGGTGGTCGCCGCTCTCGGCCTGTGGGCCTCCGGCGCCACCGACCTCCCCGACAACGCCTTTCCGCGGGTGGTCGCGGCCACCCTGGTCACCGCGGTCGGCGGGACCGTCGAGTTCACCGGCGACGCCGGAGCCATCGCCGAGACGAAGGCGGGCCTCACGGTGATCCCGCTGTCCGTGACCCTGACCGGAGCGCTGGTGCTCGGGGCGGGATTCCTGCGGCCGCTGCGGCATCGCGCCGTCGCCGGGGCTACGGAACTGGCCGGCTGGGCCGGACGGCTCGCCGTCCTGTGGCTGCTCGTACTGATCGGGCTGGCGCTCACGGCCCGCCAGAACTTCACCATCGACCTCGGGAACGGCACGATCGGCGCCATCGGTGACCTGTTCGGCGCAACGCCCGAGGTGGGTTTCAAGGCCACCATGGCACCGACCCTGTTCTTCGGGGTCCTGTGGCTCGCGGGCGTGTTCGTGATCGCTCTGCTCGTCTCGCGCGGCGCGCCGCTCCCCGCCCGGCTGCTGCGCTTCCAGGAAGCGGTGCGTCCGGCCGCGTACGCCATGGTGGTCCTGCTGCTCGTCTGCGTCGGCCTCGGCGTGGTCATCGGGCTGGTGGTGGCGGCGACCCGCGGGCACGCGGCCGAGACCTTCGCCGTGATGCTCCTGGGTCTTCCCAATGTCGTCTGGCTCGCGTTCACGATCGGTCTCGGCGCCACCTGGAACGGGCGTGTGGACGGGCCCTTCGGGCTGCCGATGCCCCATGTGCTCGACGAGGTGCTGCGTACTCCGGACGTGTCCGAGCTCAACCTCGGCTCCCTCGCGGACTACGACGGCAGGGTCTGGTGGCTGGTGGCCGTCGACGCCGTCCTGCTGCTCGGGGCGGCCTTCCTGATGGCGGCCCGTTCACCGGCCCGGACGCGGGCCTGGCAGCACGCCGTCCGCATGGCGGTCGCGCTGGCGCTGACCGTGCTCATGATCTGCCTGCTCGGCCGGATCTCGGCGAACTACGGCCTGTCGATCCTCGGTCTGGGTGACATCGGCGGAGGCCTGAAGGGGGAGCTCTTCCTCAAGCCCCAGGTGTGGGGCGCCCTCGGCCTGGCCCTGCTGTGGGGGCTCGTCACCGGTTTCCTGGGCGCCCTTCTGGCCAGGGGCGTCCGGCGCAGGGGCGAGGTCGAGTCGGCCGGCTGACGGCCGACCGCCTGACCGCCCGACCGCCCGACCGTTGTGGCTCACGGCTGAAGGCTCACAGCTCCGGCTGACGGCTGACGGTGGCGGCTCAGCGGCGGAACACCGGACGGGCCCAGACCGGCGGCTGCGGCACGGGCCCCGGGCCGCCCGGCACTGCCTCGGCCTCGGCCCCCGTACCCGAGCCGGTGCCGCTCCCGGTCACCTGGCCGCGTGCGGCGATCCGCAGCGCGCTGACGAAGGCCAGGCACGAGTCGTACCGGTCGTCGGGGCTCTTGGAGAGCGCCTTCGCGAGGACCGCGTCGACGGCCTCCGGGATGTCGGGACGCACGGAGGTCAGGGCCGGCGGCTGGTCGTACTGGTGGGCCCACAGCAGCGCCATGTCGTCGTCGCGCTGGAAGGGCGGACGGCCGGCCATCGTCTCGTAGACGACACAGCCCAGGCTGTAGACGTCGCAGCGGCCGTCCACCGGCTTGCCGGAGATCTGTTCCGGCGCCACGTAGTCGAGGGTGCCCACGAACTGTCCGACGCTCGTGAACCCGGTCAGCGACAGGGACTTCTTGGTCAGTCCGAAGTCGGTGAGATAGACGTGTTCGGGGTGGTCGCTGTCGGTGCCCTGGGCCACCAGGATGTTCCCGGGCTTCACGTCCCGGTGCACCAGACCGTGGTCGTGGGCCGCGTCGAGCGCGGAGGCGACCTGGATGCCGATCCGGCCGGCCACCGTGACCGGCAGCGGGCCCTCGCGGTCGAGGAGATGACGCAGGTCGCGCCCGGCGACGTACCGCATGGCGATGTAGAGGACGCCGTCCGTCTCGCCCGCCTCGAAGACGGGCACGATGTGCGGGTGGTCGATCGCGGCGGCGACCCGTGACTCGTGGGTGAAGCGGCCGCGGAAGGTGTCGTTGCGGGCGAGTTCCGGGGCGAGCAGTTTGAGGGCGACCGTGCGGTCCAGCCGCAGGTCCTTGGCCTGGTAGACGACGGCCATCCCGCCGCGGCCGATCTCCCGTTCGATCCGGTAGCCCGCGATCTGCCGTCCGATCAGCTCGGAGGGCCGCCCCGAGAACGGACTGGTGTCCGGCCCGGACGTCTCGTCCATCAGCGGTCACCCCGCTCGTACCGCGCGCCGCGCATCAGTCCTCGCCCTTGTCGTCGCTGTCGAAAGTGACCAGACGAGTGGGCTCGTGCCCGCTGGGAGGACCGTCGGGAGGCCCGCCGGGGGGTCCACCCGGGGCGGCTTCCCGCACGATCCGCGTCGGCTCCGCCTGACGTTCCTTCGCCCGGTCCGGCCCCTGCGACCGGCCCGGCACCTGGGTGTCGTCCGGCACCTTCGTCTGGTCCGGAGCCTTCGTCTCGTCCGGCACCCTCGTCTCGTCCGGAGCCTTCGTCTTGTCCGGCCCGCTCGGCCGGTCCGGTCCTGGCGACCCGATCGGCGCCTTCGGCCGATCCGGAGCCCGCGACCCGTCCTGCTCCGGGCCCCGGTCTCCCGCCCGGTCCTGTTCCCGCGCTCGGTCCCGCTCCCACGGCTTGTCCTGCTCCTGAGGCTCGTGAGTCGTCTCGCGTCGCGAGGTCGACGGGGTGCGCTCGGCCGCGAAGGTGCTCAGCCGTGTTCCGTCGCAGTACACCCAGCGCTCGTGCTCGCCGTCGTACAGCCACATCGACTCGCCGTCGACGATCACGCCGATCCGGCTGCCCTGCGTACGGGCCCGGAAGTTCTCGGCCTCCAGTCGCCCGGACGCCAGTTCCTCGGCCGCCCGGCGGTACTCGGTGAGTGCCTGGTCGACGCGGGCCAGCAGCGGGCGCGGATCGGCCGTGCGGGCGAGCGGACGGGTCGCCGCCGGCGGTACCTGCGGTACGGCGATCAGCAGACGGCCGTCGACCCACGCCGACCAGCCGTTCGCGCACACGACGCGCCCCCAGTCACCGAGCCGGTCGACGAGTTCGACCGGCAGCAGCGCGTCCAGGGGCACAGTGGGCCGCGACGGGTCCGGCGACTCCCACGCGGGCAGCCCGTCCTGCGGAACGACATGCGTCGGGCGGAATCCGGGGCTCGTCATCGGCGGCTACTTCCGCATGACCGCAGGCTCGTGCCGTCGCAGCAGCCGGGCGACCAGCCAGCCGAAGACGACGGAGAGCACGACGAGCATGCCCATGTTGATCAGCCATGCGCTGGTCGAGTGCCGGAACATCGGGTCGCCGGTCAGTTCGCCGGGCACGATCCGGGCGAGGCCGATGGTCCCGGCCATCGCGCCCAGGGCCCAGCGGGAGGGCACGAGCCAGGAGAGCTGTTCGAGGCCGGGCACGCCGTGCAGCTTCAGCAGGGCGCCGCAGAACACCACCTGGACGATGGCCAGCAGCACCAGCAGCGGCATCGTCACCTCCTCCTTGCGGACCACGGCGGAGACGAGGAGGCCGAGCATCATCGCGGTGAAGGCCAGCAGAGCCACGGCCAGCGTGATCTCCAGAAGCGGTGGCATCAGGACGCCCTCGCCGCCGGGGGCGTTGAGGTTCACGCCGAACAGGCCCACGAGGGTGAGCACGACGGCCTGGAGCACGGTGATGGCGCCGAGGACCACGACCTTGGACATCAGGTACGCCGATCTGGACAGACCCACGGCCCGTTCTCGCTGGTAGATCGTCCGTTCCTTGACGAGTTCGCGCACGGCGTTCGCCGCGCCGGTCAGGACGCCGCCGACGCACAGGATGAGCAGCGCGTTCATCGCCGTCTCCTGGGTCAGCTTGCCGCCCGCCAGCGCCCGCGCCATCGCGCCCATCACGAACGGCAGGGCGATCATGATGGCGAGGAAGGTCCGGTCGGCCCCGAGCGCGGCGGCGTAGCGGCGGACCAGGGTGCGGAGCTGCGATCCCCAGCTCTGGGCCTTCGGGGGCGGTCCGACGAGCGCTCCGGTGGCCGCGTCCGGCATCCTCGGCTGCGAGGTCGATTTGTCGATGTACTGACGGTGGAACGGCGAGTCTCTGAATTCCCCCGCCCAGTCCCGGTCCGTGTCGCGCTCGAAGGCCTCGAACGCCTCGGGCCACTGCCGGTATCCGAAGAAGGCCAGGGTGTCGTCGGGCGGCCCGTAGTAGGCGACCTTGCCGCCGGGCGCGAGGACCAGGAGCCGGTCGCAGACGTCCAGGCTGAGCACGCTGTGGGTGACCACGATGACGGTGCGGCCGTCGTCGGCGAGGCCGCGCAGCATGTGCATCACCGAGCGGTCCATGCCCGGGTCGAGTCCGGAGGTCGGCTCGTCCAGGAAGAGCAGGGACGGCTTGGTGAGCAGTTCCAGGGCCACGCTGACGCGCTTGCGCTGCCCGCCAGACAGACTGTGGATGGGCTGGTCGACGCGTTGCTGCAGGCCCAGCTCGCCGATCACCTCGTCCACCCGCGCCAGGCGCTCCGCCTTCGCGGTGTCCTGCGGGAAGCGCAGTTCGGCGGCGTAGGTCAGTGCCCGGCGGACGGTGAGCTGGGCGTGCAGGATGTCGTCCTGCGGGACGAGGCCGATGCGCTGGCGCAGTTCGGCGTAGTCGCGGTAGAGGTCACGGCCGTCGTAGAGCACCGTTCCGTGGTCGGCGGGCCGCTGCCCGGTGAGCGCGTTCAGGAGCGTGGACTTGCCGGCGCCGCTCGGACCGACGACGGCGAGCAGACATTTCTCGCCGACGGGAAAGGACACCTGATCCAGCAGCGTCTTGCGGCCCTGGTCGACCTCGACGACGAGGTCCTGCACGTCGAGGGAGACCTCGCCGCTGTCGACGTACTCCTGGAGCTGGTCTCCGACGAGACAGAACGCGGAGTGCCCGATGCCGACGATGTCACCCGGTGTGACCAGGGCCCGCTCCACGGGCTGTCCGTTACGGAACGTGCCGTTGTGGCTGCCGAGGTCGACGATCTCGTACGTCCCGTCGGGCCGTGCCAGCAGTTCGGCGTGGTTCCGGGAGACGATCAGGTCGTCGATGACGAGGTCGTTGTCAGGGCCGCGGCCGATGCGCACGGTGCGGGAAGGCAGCGGCCGTACGGTGGTCGGCTGTTTGAACGTACTGGTGGCGGCCGGCATGGAGACGGCCGAGGGGCGCTCCGCGACGGGCGGCGGGCGGCTGACGAGGACGGCGCGCGGGCCGTCGGCGGGACTTCCGAAGCGGATCACACTGCCGGGTCCGACGCCCCATTCGTGGACGCGGCGGCCGTCGGCGTACGTGCCGTTCGTGCTGTTCTCGTCCTCGAGCGTCCAGTGATCGGCGTGGGGCCGCAGCACCGCGTGGTGCCACGAGACCCGGACGTCGTCGATCACGACGTCGCACAGCGGATCGCGCCCGACGTGGTAATCGTGGTTCGGACTCATCACCGTCGAGCCCGTCTCGGTTTCGAGGACGAGCTCGGGTGCTGTTGCCGCGACAGGCCTCTCTGCCATGCCTGAATTCTAACGATTCGCCCTCTTGTGCGCCTGATCAGTGCTCGGCGGCCGGGGTGCCCGGACGCTCAGGCGGCGGAGATCCCCAGCACCGCGGCGGTGCGGTGCATACGCAGCGCGTCCACCGATTCCGCGAGCAGTTCGTATTCGGTGGTGTCGTCGCTGGTGGAGACGCGAACGAGTTTGCCCGCCGCCAACTCATCGGCGACCAGCTCCTGTTGCTCCGAGTCACCGCACCATGCGCGCAGCATCGTGGGGACGTCGGGGACACTGTCCCCCACCGGCGCGATCGAGTTGGGCGGAAAGGCGGGGTCCTCGGGCTGCGGATCGAGTCTTTCCGCCATCCAGGCCGCGCGGTCCCGCATCCACCACAGGGCCAGCGCCAGGGTCGGCGCACGATAAGTGCCGAGGGGTACACCGACTCGCTGACCGCCGCACATGCCGTACGCGGTGACATGGCACAGGAATTCGTCGTGCACGATCTCCCCCATTGGCGTCGCTCGTCGCCGGTCCGGCCTCACTTTCCCTGCGGCTCTTGGGCATTGCTCCGTGCAATTGCACGGGCTTGGTTGAATTGCCCTACTGATTGAGTATCGCCACTACTGACACACTGTCACCATGTGAATCCAGCCAGTCTCTTGGCATATTCACCACCGCGCGTGGCCGAAAGGGCATCGACAGCTTTCCCGGCCCCGGGACCGCCCCGCTCCCCGGCATTACCCGCGGGGTAATCGACGCTTCGCGCGGCGCCCGTCAGGGTTGGCGTATCGCGTCCCGGCACTCGAACGGCCGCCCGGGACACGGAGCTTGACCATGGATACGTCGCCCGATGGAGGCTGGTTCACCATGTCCGCGAACACCGACCGCTACGAGACCGCCGTCACCCGCTACTTCGAGGCCTGGAACGCGAGCGGGCCGGACACCCCGGCGAAGGCGGTGGCCGCCGCCTGGGCCCCGGACGGCACGTACACCGACCCGCTCGCCGACGTCCGCGGACACGAGGAGATCGCGGCCATGATCGCCTCGGCGCACGAGCGGTTCCCCGGCTTCGTCTTCCGTCCGCTGGGGGCGGTGGACGGCCACCACGACATCGCCCGCTTCGGCTGGGAACTGGCCGACGAGACGGACGGCTCGGCGCCCGTCGCGGGCTTCGACGTGATCGTCCTGGACGGCGAGGGCCGGATCCGGAGCGTGCACGGATTCCTGGACCGCGTCCCGGCCTGACCCGCGCCGAGGTCCCCGACGCGGCCGCGCGTCAGGGACCTCGGTGTGCCGTCGGGGCGCGCCGGGAGTCAAGGGCGCGCCACACCCCGTAGGCGCTACACCTTGACCAGGGCGTCGATCCGGGCGAGTTCGTCCTCGCCGAAGTCCAGGTTGCCGATGGCGGCGACGCTGTCCTCGAGCTGGCGCGGGCTGCTGGCGCCGACCAGGGCCGAGGTGACCCGGCCGCCGCGCAGCACCCAGGCCAGCGCGAGCTGGGCCAGCGACTGGCCGCGGGACTTGGCGATCTCGTCGAGGGTCCGCAGTCGGCCCACGAGGTCCTCGGTGACCGTGTCCGCGCTCAGGAACGGGCTGTCGCTCGCGGCCCGCGAGTCCTCCGGGATGCCGTTCAGGTAGCGGCCGGTGAGCAGGCCCTGCTCCAGCGGCGAGTACGCGATGGAGCCCACCTGGAGCTCGTCGAGCGCGTCCAGCAGGCCCTCGTCCTCGGGCCGGCGGTCGAGCATCGAGTAGCGCGGCTGGTGGATGAGCAGCGGGGTGCCCAGCTCGGCCAGGATCCTCGCGGCCTCGCGGGTCTGCTCCGCCGAGTAGTTCGAGACGCCGACGTACAGCGCCTTGCCCTGCTGGACCGCCGAGTGCAGGGCGCCCATCGTCTCCTCGAGCGGGGTCTCCGGGTCGGGGCGGTGCGAGTAGAAGATGTCGACGTAGTCCAGGCCCATCCGGCCCAGGCTCTGGTCGAGCGAGGACAGCAGGTACTTGCGCGAGCCCCATTCGCCGTACGGGCCCGGCCACATCAGATAGCCGGCCTTGGTGGAGATGACCAGCTCGTCGCGGTGGTGTCCGAAGTCCGCCTTCAGGGCGTCACCGAGGGCGGACTCGGCGGCGCCGGGCGGCGGGCCGTAGTTGTTCGCCAGGTCGAAGTGGGTGACGCCGAGGTCGAAGGCGCGGCGCAGGATCGCGCGCTGGACGTCCACCGGCCGGTCCGGGCCGAAGTTGTGCCACAGACCGAGCGACAGCGCGGGGAGCTTCAGGCCGCTGCGTCCGGTACGCCGGTAGGGCATGTCCGCGTAGCGATCGGGGTGCGGGGTGTACAACGCGTACTCCTGTGAGGCCGGGGAAACAGGCTTCCACTCTCGCGCGCCCGGTGGGCACCGGTCCAACGGAAGGATCGGATGGCATTGAGCGATCCGGCTTCTCAATCGGTCGGGGCACCCGCCGATCGGCGCCTACGCTTGCGTCTCATGGAACTGCGTCACCTTCAGCACTTCGTCGCCGTCGCCGAGGACCGGCACTTCACCCGGGCGGCGGAGCGGCTCATGGTGTCGCAGTCGGGCCTCTCCTCGTCGATCAGGGCGCTGGAGCGGGAGCTCCAGGCGCCGCTGTTCGTCCGTACGACCCGGCGGGTCACCCTCACGGAGGCCGGTCGCGCCCTGTTCGTCGAGGCGGAACGGATCCTCGCCCAGGTGCGTTCGGCGCACGACGCCGTGGCCGCCGTGCAGGGGGTGCTGCGCGGCACGCTGTCCCTCGGCACCGAACAGTGCATCGCCGGAGTGCACTGCGCCACACTGCTCGCGGCGTTCCGGCGGCGTCATCCGGACGTGGAGATCCGGTTGCGCCAGGCGGGTTCCGAGGCGCTGGCGGAGGAGGTCGCGGCGGGCCGTCTCGACCTGGCCTTCGCGGTGCGGACCCGCGACGACTCCGAGCATCTGCGCTCGGTATCGCTGGCCAGCGAGCCGATGACCGTGCTCTGCCACCCGGAGCACCCGCTCGCCACCGCGGCCGTGGTCACGCCCGAGGAACTGGGCGAGGAGGCCTTCGTCGACTTCCACCCCGACTGGGGTCCGCGGCGCACCACCGACGCGGCGTTCGCGGCGGCGGGAGTGCAGCGGACGGTGGCCCTGGAGGTCAACGACGTCCACAGCCTCCTGGAGCTCGTCCACGAGGGCCTCGGGATCGCCGTCGTACCGCGCCACTTCGGTCACAAGCCGGAAGCCCGCGACCTCACCGCGCTGCCCTTCAAGGGCGCTTCGGAGGGGTCGTACGAGACGGTCGCGATGCTGCCGCCGGAGGAGGCCACGAGCCCGGCCGCGCGGGCCCTGATGACGCTGCTCGACGCCTCGGAGGACGGGGCCTGAGCCGTCGCGGACCCCCTGGTTCCCGAGGCAGGTGAGGTCCGGGCCCGGATGCCGCGGGCGCGGTCCGGGATGCGAGGGCGGGGCCCGGTCCGGGATGCGGGGGCAGGGCCCGGTCCGGGGCGCCAGGACGGGGCGCGGTCCGGGATCCGGGGGCGGGGCCCGGTCCGGGATGCCGGGACCGGCCGTTCCGGACGCACGGACGGGCGCGATGCGCGATGGTGGTTCCATGCTTGCGAAGGACATCCTCATCGACGGCTTCGGCCGCATCCGGGAAGAAGTCCATGCCGCTGTCGGCGGCCTCGCGCCGGAGGCCCTCAACGCCCGCCCCACCGAGACGGCGAACTCGATCTCCTGGCTGGTCTGGCACCTCACCCGGGTCCAGGACGACCACGTCGCCGACGCGGCCGGGACGGAGCAGGTCTGGCTCACCGACGACTGGGCGAAGCGCTTCGGACTCGACCTGCCGCGGGGCGACACCGGGTACGGCCACACGTCCGCGAAGGTCGCCCGGGTCCGGGTGGAGTCGGGCGACCTGCTGCTCGGCTACTACGACGCGGTCCACGAACGGACCCTCGACTACATCGGCGGTCTGGCCGCAGCCGACTTCGAGCGCGTCGTGGACGAACGCTGGGACCCGCAGGTCACGCTCGGCGTGCGCCTGGTCAGCGTCCTGTCCGACGATCTCCAGCACGTCGGACAGGCCGCCTACGTCCGCGGGCTGGTTCAGATGTCGTAACCGGGAAGGACGACGTCCTCGATGAGGGCCTTGCGCTCTTCGAAGGGGATGAAGGCGCTCTTGACCGCGTTCACCGTCACGGTGCGCAGGTCCTCCACGCCCCAGCCCGCCTCCTCGACGAGCAGGGACATCTCCCGGGTCATCGTCGTCCCCGACACCAGACGGTTGTCGGTGTTGAGGGTGACGCGGAAGCCCAGGTCGCGCAGGGCGGTGATGGGGTGCTCGGCGATGGACTTCGCCGCGCCGGTCTGGAGGTTGGAGGTCGGGCACATCTCCAGGGCGACGCGGCGGTCGCGCACCCAGCCGGCGAGACGGCCGAGTTTGCCGTCCACGATGTCCTCGGTGATGCGGACGCCGTGGCCGATGCGCTGGGCGCCGCAGACCTGGAGCGCCTGGTGGATGCTGGGCAGGCCGTGGGCCTCACCGGCGTGGATCGTGAACGGGACGCTCTCGCGGCGCAGGTGCTCGAAGGCGTCCAGGTGGTCGGCCGGCGGGAAGCCGTCCTCGGCGCCCGCGATGTCGAAGCCGACGACCCCGGCGTCCCGGAACGCGACCGCGAGGTCGGCGGTCGCACGGGTCCGGTCGAACATCCGCATGCCGCACAGCAGGGTGCCGACGCGCACCGGGGTACCCGCCGCGGCGGCCTTGGCCATACCGGCGGCGAGGCCCTCCTGCACGGCCTCGACGACCTCGGGCAGGGTCAGCCCGCCGTTGACCATGAGCTCGGGCGCGTAGCGCACCTCGCCGTAGACGACACCGTCCTCGGCGAGGTCGAGGACGTACTCCTCGGCCGTACGCAGCAGGCCTTCGCGGGACTGCATCACGGCGAGGGTGTGCTCGAAGGTGGCTATGTAGCGGACGAGGTCGCCGGAATTGGCGGCCTCGTAGTACCAGGCGGCCAGTTCCTGCGGGTCCGTGGTGGGCAGGGTGTGGCCGACGGTCTCCGCGAGCTCGACGAGGGTGGCCGGGCGGAGGCCGCCGTCGAGGTGGTCGTGCAGGACCGCCTTCGGCAGGCGGCGGATGGTGTCGATGTCGATGCGGGGCGCGGTCATGTGCGGTGTTCCTCGTGAGGTCGTTCGGAGCGGGAGGGAGCGGAAGAGCGTGGGGGCAAGCGCGGCGGCCTGCGCGGCGTACGGGAGACCGGGTCAGTCCGCGGGCTGGAGCAGGTCCCAGCGGTTGCCGTACAGGTCCTGGAAGACGACGACCGAGCCGTACGCCTCGTGGCGCGGCTCCTCCAGGAAGGTCACGCCGGCCGCGCGCATCCTGGCGTGGTCGCGGGCGAAGTCGTCGGTGTGGAGGAAGAAGCCGACACGTCCGCCGGTCTGGTCGCCGATCCGGCCGCGCTGCGCCTCGTCCTTGGCCCGGGCGAGCAGCAGTCCGGTTCCTCCGCCGTCCGCGCCCGGCTCGACCACGACCCAGCGGGAGCCGTCGGGCCGCGGGGTGTCCTCGACGAGGCGGAACCCGAGGGCTTCGGTGTAGTGGCGGATGGCCTCGTCGTAGTCGTCGACGACGAGGGTGACCAGGGCGATGCGTCTCATCGGGGCTCTCCAGGGTTATACGTAACACGTAGGGTACGGCATTCCCTGTCGGGCGCCAGGGAGGGTCGCCGTCGGCGGTCACCCGGGCCGCGCCTTCCGCCCGTGCGGCGGGGCGGAGCGGCACCGTTCCCGCCGGGCGGCGGAGCGCCGGGCGGCGCAGGCTGAAGGGACGCCGATCTTCGTGGGTCGATCCGGGAACGATCCCGGCCGCCATTCGTCTACAGTTATGTAGACGAATTAGAGGGAGACGAGCACGGGGCGGGGTGTCCTGCCGCGTGCGCGCCTGCCGAGGAAAGGGGCCGCATCCATGTCCGCCGCCACGGGCGCCACACCTGCGCGCGAGGCCGATGCCGTTCCGGCCCGGCCGTGAAGCGCGGGAGCACCGGTGCCGTCGCCGCGTCGGCCGCGATGGGGAGTCTGGTCGCGTTCGTGCTGCTGACGCTGGTCGTGACCACGCACGAGGGCGCTCCCCTGTTCGGCGACAGCGGGCTCGCCTCGTGGTCGCTCGCGCACCGTCCGGAGATGGCGCTCGCCATGGCACGCGGAGTGACCTACACCGGCACAGGAGCCGTCCCGTACGCGGTGGTCGTCGTGGCCGGTCTTCTCCTCGGGCGTACGGCGCGGCAGCGGGTCACCACCGTCACGGCCTGCGTGTGCGCCCTGGCCGCCGCGCAGGCCCTGCGGTTCGCGGTGATGTCACTGGTCGCCCGTCCCCGGCCCCCCGTCGCGAGCTGGGCCACCCATGCCTCGGGCTGGTCGTTCCCCTCCGGTCACACGACGACCTCGGCCGTCGCGGGCGGCATCCTGATCCTCGCGGTGCTGGCCCGCGCCCCACAGTCCAGGAGAGCGCTGGTCCTGCTCATCGGCTGCTGGGCCGTGCTGGTCGGTCTGTCCCGCGTCTACCTGGGCGTTCACTGGTTCTCCGACGTCGTGGGCGGCTGGCTGTTCGCCGTCTGCTGGCTGAGCCTGCTCGTGTACGCCGTGACGCGGTTCCTCCCCCACACGTACTCGGCGTTGACGGAACCCCGGGTCCGCGAGGACCTCACGGGGGACGGACGCGATGACGGACCCCGGGAGCCGCGCGACGCCCCTCCGCACTCTGCTTCGTAGCTGGTAGCTGGTAGCTCGTAGCTGAGGGAGTACACCCACCTAACGAGGCCCCGCGAAGCACGGGCTGTAGGCTCCGCCGGCGGTTGGGATCAGCCGAGGAAGGTCGTGTGCCGAAGGCGACCAGCAGGTGGTCCGGCAGGGCGTGCACCGACCACATGTCACGTCCTGTCACGTCGCCTTCAGTCCCGGAAGCAGCCGAAGTCCTCGTCGTTCCGGTTCTCGTACGACCTTCGTGATTCCTCTTGGCCCTCGCTGAAGACGACGCGCCCCGCGACGAGTTGGCGCGGCTTGAACGTGAGGAAACCTGAAACAAGATCGTCGGACGTCATGTTGGTGCGCAGCGCGTATGTGGAGGTGGGGTCCAACTCGACGGTCAGGGGGAGCTGTGTCGTGAAGCCTTGGGGAGCGCTTCCGAGCCGTATGCGGTGGAGCGGGGTCCCGTCGGAGGCCTTGATGTGCCACAGCAGTTGGCCCGGATCATCGACAGTGCCGTCGCGATCCCACCGGTACAGACCGACCTCGGTGATGCCGTCGTGCTTGGCCCCCGGGCACTCACGCCAGCCGATCACCGGACCGGAGCTCCCGCTCTCGACGAACAGCGGATCGAACTCCGCGCCGCAAGCACTCAGCAGAAGCGCGAGAGCGATGACGCCGGTTGAACGCCCCCATTTCACCCGTCGGAGTCTACGAAGGAAGGGGCGAGGCGACACCCCTGGCGATTGTCTCGACCTGATACCAACAGGCGCGCAGCGACGGCAGCGCGCTCGGTCTGCACCCCCGGCAGTTCCTCCGGCCGGGCGAACCCCTCTATCCGTCGGACGCGCCTCGCCATGTCCAGGTGACGGACCATGCCCAAGCCGATGGGGACCCCGGCGGACTCACCATCACCGTGCCGGCGGGCACGTCGGTGTCATTCGACGCCTGGGGGGGAGTCCGTGGATGCCGTCGTCCACAAGGGCGTCGTCCGGGATCTCCAGAGGGAGGATTCCCCAGTTCCGGGCGATGGCCATGACGTGTTGCTCGTCGGGCATGGCGGCATGCCAGTCGTCCCATTCGGCTTCGCTCCAGTTCTCCCGGCCCTCCTCCAGCCCCCTTTGTCCGACGCCGAGTCGGCGCTCGATCTCGGTGGGTTCGCCGTAGCGCATGGGCACATCGCCGGTGCAGCCGTCGTAGCAATAGGCCCGGACCACTCGGCCGGCTTCCACTCTCGCCCAGGCGTGATATTCGCCGATGCGATCCGTGCTGAAGTACTGAAGTTCGCCCAGGCGCCGGCCGAGGGACCCGAGCCAGTCCAGCATGGCCGGACCGTCGCCCTCGCGTCCGTTCTCGAGGTGGATCCGGCCGTGGGCGAGCGTCCAGCCTTCCACGGGAGACGCCACGAACACGCCCCGCGTGTACGCCGCTTTCGTCCCCGCTTCCCAATCCATCGCCACGCGCCCGACCAGTCCGAGCGCGTCGGCGACCGCCCCGCTGTCGACGCCGGGCACAGCGAGCCAGGACGTCTTGTAACCCATACCCATGTCCGATCCCCTCTCCGGTCGAGAGACGGATCCTGCCGCACGGCACTGACATCCGCCGTCGGGAGGCGCCCCCGTCGCCCCCCGTCGCGGTCGGCTACGGATACACGTACGTGTTCAGCGTGTTCACCGCGGAGGCGGGGTCGCCCAGGTCGTAGCGGTCGACGGCCAGGTAGTTGGGCTTCTTGCGGGCAGCCGGCTCGCAGAATCGGCGGGCCCGGTCGGCGAGTTTGGTGTTGTCCGTGCCGGCGGTCCCCGAGAGGGTGACGTCGCGGAAGTGGTTCATGACGAAGAGGGGACGGAACGCCGTCTCGGTGCGGGTGAGCGGGACGTTCGTGTCCGCCCCGTACCAGCGGCTGTAGCAGGACCAGTCGGAGGAGCCGAGGCCCGAGCCCATGGACCAGTAGTTCTCGACGGTCCACTCGCGCTGGTACATGACGCCGAAGCTGTCCCGGGTCAGTCCGGCGGACTCGTCGGACGAACGGCTGTGGTCGGTGAAGATGAGCAGGCGGTGTCCGGCGGCGGTGAGATCGGCCAGCTTCGGCCAGCCGTGCTCACGCACTCCGGTCTGGTCGGGACGGTAGAGCACGTCGGACAGGCCGTTCACCCGGGCGAGTTCGGCGCGCAGGACGCCCGGGTCGACGTAGTCCTCCAGGAACACGGTGACGAACTGGTCGGGGTGCTGCTTGAGGAAGTCGACCATGCGCTGGAGGTCGACCCAGAGCGCGACCGGCCTGCTGACGAGGGTGCAACTGTTGTGACAGAGGATGGCTCCGTCGGGGGTCTGATGCAGGTCCAGCATGAACCCCCTTACCCCGTCGGCGAGTTGCTGATTGATGCCTCGCTTCTGATTGGGTACGAAGTTCACGAAGGGCGGGGCGAATCCGCCGTCCACACCGTTGGCGTAGGCGTTGTGCGCGGTGAGGAACGTGACCTGGTCCAGGGTGCGTTGGTCCTGGGACGGCATCGGCAGGGTCGTGGGCGCGACCGGGGTGAGGTACCAGGAGGCGAGGGCGCCCGGTGCGCCGATCGCCAGTTGGGCCGGGTAGTTGGCACCCGAGGACTTGTCCGTGACGGTCAAGTAGTTTTTCGTTCCCGGGGCTTTGAGCGCGTACTGGTCGGTGCCGCTCGGCGTCACCTCCCAGGCGGCATCCGCGCTCGTACACGCGACGGTTCGGGCCTGGTCGCCCGAGCGGCCCAGGCAACTGCCCGCCGCGTCGGCGCTTTCGAGTACGAAGGAGGTCCCGCTCCGGCGCAGGGTCCACTGCTGGCGGTCCTCGTTGCCCTTCGGGTTGTGCTGGACGACCGCGCCCGCGCTGTCGGCGGCGTTCAGTCCTGTGACGGCGCTCTGTACGTAGAAGGCGCCCGCGGTGGGCACTTCGGCGGCGCCCGCGGGCGCGGGGGCGGCGACAACGGATCCCAGTACGGCGGTGGCGGCGAGCAGGGAGCGTCGGCTCGGTCTCATGGCACGTGATCCCTTCCTGTGGGGAGCATGAGCATGCCATGCAGAGACGCGTCGGCGGGACGGCGGCGGTACAGATCGCGTCAGTGACCGCGGCCGCGGGCCGAAGGCTTTCGACTCACCCGCCGGGCGAGGTCAGCGGCTGCCGGCTCGCGTGCCGGGGTGCTCGATCCGCGAGACGAACGCGGTGATGTCGGCGATCACGCGCTCGGGCTGTTCCCAGTGGACGGAGTGCCCGGTCCCCGGGTAGGCGAGGAAGTCGGCGCCGTGGACGGCGTCCAGGATGGTCTGCTGGTCCTCGCGCGGCAGGAATTCGTCCTGTTCACCCCAGATGACGAGTGTGGGCACGAGGATGCCCCCGAGGGTCGCGCGGAGATCGGCGTCGAGGAGCCCGCGGGCGGTGTCCTTCCAGACGTGCGCGGGCAGCTTCAGGTTCTCCTCCACCATGGTCTCGACGAACCCCCGGGCGATCGGGCGGGCCACCGTGTCGGCCAGGAAGTCCTCGACGAACGCGCGGGGGACGGGATCGGCCAGGTCCTCCATGGCCGCCACCAGGCCGGTCACCGCCGGCTTGTCCGCGAGGGTGCCGGGGACGCCGAGCAGTACCAGACCCGCGATGCGGTCGGGGTGGCTGCCGGCGACGATCCGGGCCGGTACACCGCCGCTGGACGCCCCGACCAGGACGGCCCGGGGGACGTCGACCGCGTCCAGGAAAGCCACCAGGTCGGCGGCGAAGTCGTCGGGACTGTAGCCCTCCGGGGGCCGGTCGGCATCGCCGTGCCCGCGCTGCGTGGGCGCGTATCCGTGCAGGGACGCCGGAAGGCGCCTCAGGAGGGGTTCGAAGGACCACCAGGAGTCGGCAAGACCGTGCACGAAGACGACCGGCGTACCACTGGGGTAGCCGGCCTCGGCGTACGGGAGGGCGAGACCTTCCCGCACCCGCACGGACTTCAGGGAGATCACGGTCACGGCACCCTGCCTCCTTCAGCCCTGCCAACGGGGCCCGGAACCCGGGAGCGCAGAGCGAGCGGCGATCACTTCCGACAGTACCGAGGGGAGGCACGCGCCGCGCTGCGAACCGGCCCGCCCGCGCCGTTCGAATGAACCGGAGCACGCGCGGGTGAACCGGCG
>NZ_JBHYXD010000033.1:80597-84847 GCF_042751995.1 Streptomyces sp. NPDC059371
GTCGGCGGGCCGCGCGCGGCCACCGGCCCGGCGGGGGGCGTTGTATTTACGGGGCGTCGGGGGTTTGACGGGGGGGCCGCGGGGGGGGCGCGCCGGTTCGCGGGAGTGGTGCGCACTGGTCCGCGGGAGTGGCGCGCGCCGGCCCGCGGGAGTGAGGACCCACTCCCGCTCCGTCGCCGGGAGCGGTTAGGGTGTCCGTCGTACCGGACACGGGGTGCCCCATCCGAGGGCTGAGATCACACCCGTCGAACCTGAACCAGTTCATACTGGCGGAGGGATGTCTTCCATGCCATTGGCGCATGTTCCCGGCGGGCTGCCCGCCGACAGCCGGCCGGCCGTCTTCGACGGACGGATGCCGGCCGCACCCGGCGACCTCCGCGTGGAGGGGCACGGCATCGAACCGGTCCCCGAGAGCAACCGGTACGGCGGGGCGGGACGCCTGTTCACCGTGTGGTTCGCCCCGAACCTGACGATGACGGGCGTGTTCACCGGCACGATCGGGATCGCGCTCGGCCTGGACTTCACCACCGCGCTCGCCGCGGTCGTCCTCGGGACCGTGCTCGGCGCGCTGCCCACCGCCTACCTCAGCACCTGGGGCGGTCTCACCGGCACCGGCCAACTCCCGCTCGCGCGGCTCGCGTTCGGCCGGTCCGTGGTGCTTCCCGGCACGCTCCAGTGGCTGTCCTCGGTCGCCTGGGACGCGTTGATCGGCCTGTTCGGCGGGGACGCGCTGGCGCGGCTGTGCGGCTGGCCGTTCTGGCTCGGCGTCCTGGTCATGATGGCCGCCCAGGGGGCGCTCGGCGTCCTCGGCTACGAAGCCATCCACCGCCTCCAGATCGTCATGACGTTCGTGCTCGCCGTGGCCTTCGCGGTGATCGCCTGGCGGATGCTCGACGGGGTCCACCCCGCGACGACCGGGTCCGCCAACGGCGCCGACCGCGTCGGCGCGTTCGTGCTCACCAGCACCATCGCGCTGAGCCTGTCGCTGTCCTGGGCTCCGTACGCCGGTGACTTCAGCCGCTATCTGCCGCGTTCGACGTCCCGCCCGCGCATGTTCTGGTGCACCCTGCTCGGACTCGTCGCGTCCTTCGTCGCCGTGCAGGTCCTCGGGCTGTGGGGCGCCTCGGTGCTGACCGACCAGACCGCGGCGGGCGTGGACGCGTTGCTGGGCGGCGGTGCGGCGGGCGCGTTCGGGCTGCTGGCCGTGGCACTGGCCGCGGTGTGCAGCAACGCGATGAACGACTACAGCGGTTCGCTGGCCCTGCAGACCCTGGGCGTACGGATACCGCGCCCGGTCGCCGCCGCCCTGGCCGCGGCGCTCGGCTTCCCGCTGGTGCTGTGGATGCACGCCGCCGACACCACGGCACGCTTCCAGAACGTGCTGCTGTTCGTGGGCTGTTGGATCCCCGGGTTCGTCGCGATCGTCGTCGTCGACTGGATCGCCAGGGGGCGGGAGCGCGCGGGCGCCCCGGTCGACGTCGCCGCCGAGATGTCCCGTCCGCGCCCCGGGTGGCCGTCGCTGGTGGCCTTCGTGGCGGCGTTCGGCGCGGCCGTGCCGTTCATGGACACGAGCCTGTACGTCGGTCCGGTGGCCGACGCGCTGCACGGCGCCGATCTCTCCTACTACGTGGCGTTCCTCGCCGCCCTCGCCCTCTACGCCCCGCTGCGGCTGCGCCGCCGCGCCTGAGGGCCGCCGCGCCCGTCGCTCCGCCGGCCGAGGGCCCGGCGCCCGTAGCCGTACCCGAGAGGAACCCCTCGCATGACCACACCGCCCCGCGTCCTGACGATCGCCGGATCCGATTCCGGCGGAGGCGCAGGAATCCAGGCCGACCTCAAGACCATGCTCGCGCTGGGCGCCCACGGGATGAGCGTGCTCACCGCCGTGACCGCGCAGAACTCCGTGGGTGTGCAGGGGGCTTGGGAGCTGTCCGAGGAGGCGGTACGGGCCCAGTACCGCAGTGTGGTCGACGACATCGGCGTCCAGGCCGTGAAGACGGGGATGCTCTCGTCGCCCGGACTCGTCACCGCCGTCGCCGAGTTGCTGTCCGACGTGGGCGCCCCGGTCGTCGTGGACCCGGTGAGCGTGTCCAAGCACGGGGACCGGCTGCTGGCCGACGACGCCCTGGACGCCGTACGGACCCGGTTGCTGCCGCGCGCGACCGTGGCCACCCCGAATCTCGACGAGGTCGCCCAGCTCACCGGCGTGAAGGTGGACGGTGAGTCGGACATGCGCCGGGCCGCCGGACTGCTGCTCGCGTTCGGTCCCCGCTGGGTGCTGGTGAAGGGCGGCCATCTGCCGGGCCAGGCCGTCGATCTGCTCACCGACGGGACGGCCGAGCACTGGCTGCGCGCGCCCCGCCACGACAACCGGCACACGCACGGCACGGGGTGCACGCTCGCCTCGGCCATCGCGGTGGGCCTGGCCGGGGGCCTCGAAGTGCCGGAGGCGGTACGGCGGGCCAAGGCGTACGTGACCGCCGCGATCGAGGCCGGATTCGCGCTCGGTGCCGGTATCGGACCGGTGGATCACGGATGGCGGCTGCGCCGGGACGGCTGACCCCGGCGCGGCCCCGGCACCCGACGCCCGGCACCCGTTCCGCCGTCCCCCACAGCTCCTGCCCCGAAAGGTGAACACCTGAGCTCCCGGCGGCGTACTGATCGGCACAGCGACAGTCGTCTGCTCGCCCGTCAGGTACGCGGACAGGCAGATCCGGATCCAAGGAGCACACCATGAAGGCGACCGCACAGATCGGCGTCACAGGGCTCGCCGTGATGGGCCGCAATCTGGCCCGCAACTTCGCCCGGAACGGCTACACCGTCGCCGTCCACAACCGCACGCCCGCACGCACCAAGGCACTGGTCGAGGAATTCGGGCACGAGGGCTCCTTCGTCGCGGCCGAGTCGGCCGAGGACTTCGTGGCGGCGCTGGAGCGCCCGCGCCGCCTCATGATCATGGTGCAGGCGGGTGCGGCCACGGACGCCGTCATCGAGGAGTTCGCGCCGCTGCTCGAAACCGGCGACATGATCATCGATGGGGGCAACGCCCACTTCTCCGACACCCGCCGGCGTGAACAGTCGCTGCGCGAGCGCGGCCTCCACTTCGTCGGCGCGGGTGTGTCCGGTGGCGAGGAGGGCGCCCTCAACGGGCCGAGCATCATGCCCGGCGGCTCCCCCGAGTCGTACGCCTCGCTGGGCCCGATGTTCGAGTCGATCAGTGCCAAGGTGGACGGCGAGCCCTGCGCCACGCACATCGGCACCGACGGCGCCGGTCACTTCGTCAAGATGGTGCACAACGGCATCGAGTACGCCGACATGCAGCTGATCGGCGAGGCCTACGACCTGCTCCGCCGCGTCGGGGGCTACACGCCGCCGCAGATAGCGGAGATCTTCCGGCGCTGGAACAAGGGCCGCCTCGACTCGTACCTCATCGAGATCACCGCCGAGGTGCTCGCGCACACGGACGCCGCCACCGGGGAGCCGTTCGTCGACATCGTGGTGGACGCCGCGGGCCAGAAGGGCACCGGCCGCTGGACCGTGCAGACCGCCCTGGACCTCGGCTCCCCCGTCACCGCCATCGCGCAGGCCACCTTCGCCCGCGCCGCCTCCAGCCAGGAGGGACTGCGCTCCGCCTATCGCGGCCTGCCCGGCGGCACCCACTGGGACCTGTCGGGTACCGAGGCCGAGCGCTTCACCAGCCAGGTCGAACACGCCCTGTACGCCTCGAAGCTGATCGCCTACGACCAGGGCTGGAAGATGATCCTGGACGCCGCAGCCGAGTACGGCTGGGACATCGACCTCGGCGAGGTGGCGAAGATCTGGCGCGGCGGCTGCATCATCCGCGCGGCGTTCCTCGACCGTATCCGCGCCGCGTACGCCGTCGACCCGGGCCTGGTGAGCCTGCTGTCCGACGCGGGGTTCGCCACCGAGATCAAGGACGCCCAGGTCCCGTGGCGCGAGGTCGTCTCCATCGCCACCCGCAGAGGCGTCCCGGTGCCCGCGTTCTCCGCGGCGCTGTCCTACTACGACACGCTGCGCGCCGACCGGCTGCCGGCCGCCCTCACCCAGGGGCAGCGCGACTTCTTCGGTGCCCACACCTACCGGCGCACCGACCGCCAGGGCAGCTTCCACACGCTGTGGGGCGAGCCGTCCCGCGGCGAGACCGAGATGCTGTGAGCCCTGCCGGGCGATGACGTAGCGCGGGGCGGGGGGGGGGGGGGGGCCGGGGGGGGGGGGGGGCGGGGCCCGCCCCC
>NZ_JBHYXD010000034.1:0-18954 GCF_042751995.1 Streptomyces sp. NPDC059371
GAGGGGCGGGGTGGGCCGGGGTGGGCTGCTCCGGGGTATTCGCGGAGCGGCGGGGGGCGTGTATTTTGGGGGTTGCGGCGAGCGCGGGCACGGCGGCCCGCGAGGCCCGCTTGCGAATACGCAAGTTCAGTCCTTGAGGGGGGTGGGGGGTGACTCGGGATTACCGATGGGTAACCAGAGGTGAGGGTGTCATGAACCCATGAAGCCCCGCCTCGCGTTTCGACGCCCGCCGAGGTGATGTACGCCACGCCCTCCCGGAACGACCCGAAGAGTCGTGGACGGCTCAACCAACCTGACCGTCAACGGACATGACGCAGCATCAGTAGCTGCCGAAGAGGGCGGGACCGACCGGCCCGTCCCCGCCGCCCGTCCCCGCCGCGTCGACGGACTCACACCCTGCCGCGGCTAAAAGACCTCGCTCCGCGGCTCCCAGCCCTCGTACGCGGCCGTCAGCAGCCCGAGTACGCCGTTCGCCGTGACCTCACGGGGGTTGGGGTAGGACTCGGCGGCGACCATCGTCGCCGCGCGCGCCAAGTCGGCCTCCCTCAAGCCGAGTTCGGCCAGAGTACGGGGAGCGCCGAGGCCTCCCGCGAGGTCCCGGAGGGCACGGGGGACGTCGTCGGCGCCCAGGGCCCGCGCGAGGACGGCGACCGCCTGCGGCGCGGCGGACGCGTTGTACGCGAGGGCGTACGGGAGGACCACGGTGTGGGTCTCGGCGTGCGGCAGTCCGAAGGTGCCGCCGAGGACATGGCACAGCTTGTGGTGCAGGCCCATGGTCGTCGCGCCGAGGCAGGAACCGCAGAGCCAGGCGCCGTACAGGGCCCGGGCGCGGGCCTGTGGATCGGCGGGGTCCGCGGCCACGCCAGGAAGGGCGCCGGCCATCGCCCGTACGCCCTCCTCCGCCATCAGGGAGACGAGCGGGGAGGCGTCGGGGGCGTACAGCGCCTCGGCCGCGTGCGCGAGGGCGTTGACACCGCTGGTCACCGAGAGCGGGACCGGGAGGCCGAGGGTGAGGTCGGGGTCGTAGACGACGCAGCGCGGCTGTACGGAGGAGTCGCGTCCGGTGCGTTTGACACCCTGTTGGGTCAAGCCCCACACGGACGTCATCTCGGAGCCCGAGTAGGTGGACGGCACGGCGATCAGCGGCAGGCCGGTGCGCAGCGCGATCGCCTTGCCGAGGCCGATCGCGGATCCGCCGCCGACGGCGACACACCCGTCGGCGGCCATGTCCCGTGCCACCTCGACGGCCCGGTCGGCGACCTCCACGGGGACATGCATCCGGGCACCGGAGTGGACTCCCGCGCAACTGTCGCCGAGCGCGTCCGCCACCGCGCGCGCGGCGTCCACGCCCCGGTCGCCGCACACCACGAGGATCCGGTGCAGCCCGAGCCGCGCGGCCTCCCCCGGTGTCGCGGTCACGGAGGCGCCGGGCCGGAAGACGACCCGGGCGGGCCGGGTCTCGTAGGTGAAGTCGAGCGGGGCGCTCGGCGGCGTGGTCATTCCGGCTCCAGTACGAGGTCGAAGCGGGCGTGTCGGAAGGGGTTCGCGACACCGAACTCCCGTGCCCGCGAGGGATCGTCGGTCTCGGCGAAGTCCTGTACGAGACTCCGCTTCACGGCGAAGACGGCGTCGGAGTCCAGATAGGGGCTGTCCGCCACGAAGATGTGCGTGGTGACGGGGGCGTGGCCCTCGGCCGAGGCGATGAAGTGGATGTGGGCGGGGCGCCAGGGGTGGCGGCCTGTGGCCCCGAGCAGGGCGCCGACCGGACCGTCGGTGGGGATCGGGTAGGGGCTCGGTACACAGGTGCGGAACCAGAAGCGGCCCTCGGCGTCGGCGGTGAAGAGCCCGCGGCCGTTGCCGGGCGGCTGGACGTCCGGCTGCTGGACGTCGTAGAACCCCCGTTCGTCCGCCTGCCACACGTCGAGGACGGCACCCGGCAGCGGACCGCCGTCGCGCGAGAGCACCCGGCCGCTGACGACGCACGGCTCGCCGGTGCCCACCAGGTCGATGGTCGCGCCGAGGACCCGAACGGGCGACCGCGTCAGATGGAACGGCCCGAGGACGGTCGACTCCGTCGCACCCTGGCCGTCGTGGCCGTTCAGGGAGTCCACCAGCATGGAGACGCCGAGGACGTCCGACAGGAGGATGAACTCCTGCCGGGTGTCCGTGCACATCTGCCCGGTCGCCGTCAGGAAGGCCAAGGCGCGCTCCCACTCCGCGGTCGTCGGCCGGGTCTCGCGGACGAAGGCGTGCAGATGGCGGGTGAGCGCGCCGAGCAGCTCACGCAGCCTCGGATCGGCCGTGCCCGCGAAGCTGTCGACGACAGCGTCGGTGATCTCCGTGGTGAATTCTCTGGCCATGCCGCTCCCGAGGTCCAGCCGGTCGTCCTGCCGAGCGTGCCCAGGCTACGAGACCGGCCGGTGGCCCGAAACATCGTCACCGACGCCGAAGAACACACAATGACCCTTTCCGTGGGGCATCGTTGACCTGGAACATCACGCCCGCACCGGACGCACGGAAAGTATGATCAAGCAATGTCTGACTTGACCGAAACCACGCCCGGCTGGCTGTCCCGTGACGAACTGGAATCGGCCCGCGCCCGCCTGCCGATCCTGTACGTCGAAGCCGTACCGGTGCGCGTCGACGACAACGGCGAAGTCACCCACATCGGGCTCCTGCTCGGCATCGGTCCGGACGGAACGGTCACCCGCTCCCTCGTCTCCGGCCGGGTGCTGCACCACGAGCGGGTCCGGGACGCCCTGCTGCGCCACCTGGAGAAGGACCTCGGCCCGGTGGCCCTCCCCCGGATCCCGGCCTCCCTGCAGCCCTTCACCGTCGCGGAGTACTTCCCGACGCTGGGGGTCACGCCGTTCCACGACCCGCGCCAGCACGCCGTGTCCCTGGCGTACATCGTCCCGGTCACCGGCGACTGCCGCCCTCGGCAGGATGCCCTGGACCTGGTCTGGTTCAGCCCGGAGGAGGCCGCCTCCCCCGTGGTCACGGACGACATGCCGGGCGGTCACGGCGTTCTGCTGCGCCAGGCACTGGCCTACGTCGGACGTATCGCCTGACGCGGGGGGCCGGCGGTCTCGACGGGGCCCGCGCCGGTGGCACGCGGGCGCAGGACCATGAGCGGGCCCTCCAGGGCCGCCACCATGGCGAAGGGGAAGCGGTCGATCTCCAGGCAGAGTGCGACGTCGTCGGGATGGACGCCCTGCCGCACCCCGGTCGCCAGCTCGGCGGCGGCACGGGACGCGCCGGCCCGGCGGAGGAACCCGGCCGCGTCCGTCCCGGCCCCGGCGGCCCGCCCGGCGATGTACTGGGCGCACGCCAGATCCTCCTCGGCGCGGCCCTCCTCGCCGGTGACCACGAAGGTGACGCCGGCGCACCCGCGGTCCCGCAGGAGCCGGGCCGTCGCCTCGGCCACCACGAAGCCCGCGCACAGGACGAGCGACGCGTCCTTGACCGCGAGGGCGCCGACCGTCCCCGCCGTGGTCTTCTGCACGACGGTCCGGCCGCCGAGGTCGGCGGGCCGCAGCAGGCCCGGCGAATTGACGAGGTCGAACCCCGGGGAGGGCGGACCGTCCTTGAGGGCCACCCAGTCCGGGTGGCGGGCCTTGAGCGCCAGAGCCTCGTTCAGGGACTCCGCGAGAACGATCTTCTCCGCGCCCCGGCCGAAGGCCCAGGCGGCCACCGTGAAGGCACGCATGACGTCGACCACGACCGCCACGGACGGGGTTTCGGTGAGCTCGGCGATGCCGAGGAATCGGGGGTCCATCGCGTCATCATGGCGCCCGCCCGGCCCCGGACAACGGAAAAGGCCGCTCCCGCCTCGGCGGAAACGGCCTGCGACCTGCGTTCAAGCAAGTCGGGACGACAGGATTTGAACCTGCGACCCCTTGACCCCCAGTCAAGTGCGCTACCAAGCTGCGCCACGTCCCGGTGCCTTCACCCGCGGTGACCCGCGTGATCGTGCGAACAGAACTTTACCCCACGCCGGGGGCTGCTACGCAGGGGGACGGGGGCGCGCGACAATCGGCGTATGACCGGGACATCGGAGACACGGCGGGACGGCGGACGCGATCGGGACGCCGAGGGGCGGGCCCGCAACGCCCGGCCCCGGGACGGACTGGGGCGCCCGCTGCCGTACGGCACGGCGGGGGTGGAGCGAGCGCCGGAGGGCGTCGTGCGCCGTCCCGGGGAGACGGTCGCCGAGGCGCAGACGCTGCTGGACGCGGGCCGGCCGTTCCACGCGCACGAGGTCTTCGAGGACGCCTGGAAGTCCGGTCCCGAGGATGAGCGCGGGCTCTGGCGGGGGCTGGCCCAGCTCGCCGTGGGGCTCACCCACGCGGCCCGGGGGAACGTGACGGGCGGCGCGCGGCTGCTGCGGCGCGGGGCCGGAGCGGTGGAGGAGTGGACGGCGGCGACCGGACGACCGCGGCCCTACGACCTGGACCTCGCGGAGATCGCCCGCTGGGCACGGGAGTTGGCGGCCGCCGTGGAGCGCGACGGCGGACAGACCGACGCGGCGAAGGCATCACCACGGCTGCGGGGGCGGGCCGCCTGACGGGTGCGCGGGCATCGCCGGGGCTGCCCGGACCGGGCCACCTGGCGAGGGTGTGGGCGTCAGTGGGGCCGCGCGAGCGAGCCACCACCCGAGAGCGCGGACATCGCCGGGGCCGCGCGAGCCAGCCACCTGACCAGGGCGCGGACGTCGACGTGGTTGCGCCCCCGGGCCTCCCGCCCAGGGCGCGGGCACCGGCGTGGCTGCGCCCCCGGGCCGCCCGACCAGGGCGCGGGCAGGGCGCAGGCGCTCGGGGTCCGGCCGGTGCGTCCACTGTCAGTGGCGTGCGGCAGACTCTCGGTGTGCGAAAGATTCATGTCATCGGCATCGGAGCGGGCGACCCCGATCAGCTCACGCTACAGGCGGTCAAGGCGCTGAGGAGCACCGACGTGTTCTTCATCCTGGACAAGGGCGAGGTGAAGTCGGACCTCGTCCAACTGCGCCGCGACATCCTGGACGCGCACATACCCGAGGGGGCCTACCGCCTGGTCGAGGCCCGCGACCCGGACCGGGACCGCAGCGCGGGCGGCTCCGCGTACTCACCGGCCGTCGGGGACTGGCGCAGCGCCCGCGCGGCCATCTACGAACGGCTGATCGCCGAGGAGCTGGGCGAGGACGAGACCGGCGCGTTCCTGGTGTGGGGCGATCCCGCTCTGTACGACAGCACGCTCGGCATCCTGGAGGAGATCCTGGACCGGGGCGCGGTGGCGTTCTCGTACGACGTGGTGCCCGGGATCAGCAGTGTCTCGGCGCTCGTCGCCCGGCACCGCACGGGGCTGAACCGGGTGGCCCGGCCCGTGCAGATCACCACCGGGCGGCGCCTCGCGGAAGGCTTTCCCGAGGGCGTGGACGACGTGGTCGTGATGCTCGACGCCCATCAGACGTTCCGGCAGTACACGGACGAGGACATCGACATCTACTGGGGCGCCTACATCGGCACGCCGGACGAGATCCTCGCCTCGGGTCCGATCGCCGAGGCGGCCCCCCGTATCGAGCGCCTGCGCGCCGAGGCCCGGGAACGCAAGGGATGGATCATGGACACCTATCTACTGCGCAGGAATCCGGCGGAGTAGACCGTCCGGCCGGCCCGTACACCGGGCGGGCCGCCCCGCATGCATGGGGAGCCCACCGGTGTGAGGGTGGCGATGTGACGATCACGGAGGACACCGCGCCGGCCCCGGCGGGAGTGCCCGGGCCACCGGTGCTGGACAACCGCCGCCGCAACATCGTCTTCGCGACGATCGTGCTGGGCATGCTGCTCGCCGCGCTCGACCAGACGATCGTGGGCACCGCGCTGCCGACGATCGTGTCGGATCTCGGCGGGGCCGCGCACATGTCGTGGGTGGTGACCGCCTATCTGCTGGCCGAGACCGTGTCGACCGTGCTCGTCGGCAAGTTCGGCGACCTGTTCGGCCGCAAGCTGGTCTTCCAGGCGTCGGCGGTCATCTTCATCACGGGTTCCTTCCTGTGCGGGCTCGCCACCAACATGACGCTGCTGATCGCCTGGCGGGCGGTGCAGGGTGTCGGCGCGGGCGGTCTGATGGTGACCTCCATGGCGCTGATCGCGGACGTCATCCCGCTGCGCGAACGGGGCAAGTACCAGGGCGCGATCGGTGCCGTCTTCGGTGTGGCCACGGTCATCGGGCCGCTGCTCGGCGGCCTGTTCACGGACCATCTGTCGTGGCGGTGGGCGTTCTACATCAACGTGCCCCTCGCGATCGTCGTGGTGATCGCGGCGGCCCGCACCATCCCCGTGGTCAAGTCGGTGACCCGGCCGGTCATCGACTACCTGGGCATCGCGCTGGTCGCGGTCGGGTCCAGCGCGCTGATCCTGGCGACGAGTTGGGGCGGCAACGAGTACGCCTGGAGCTCGCCCACCATCATCGGCCTGTTCGCCGGCGGTCTGATCGCGCTCGCGCTGTTCTGCCGGGTGGAGACCCGCGCGGCCGAACCGATGCTGCCGATGCGGCTGTTCGGCAATCCGGTCTTCACGGTCTGCTCGATCCTCAGCTTCATCGTGGGCTTCGCGATGCTCGGCGCGCTGACCTACCTCCCGACGTATCTGCAGTACGTCGACGGGGAGTCGGCCACGATCTCGGGGGTGCGCACGCTGCCGATGGTCCTCGGGCTGCTCATCGCGTCCGTCTTCAGCGGCAACGTGGTGAGCAAGACCGGGCAGTACCGCCTCTTCCCCATCGTCGGCTCCCTCGTGATGGCGGTCGGGCTCTACCTGATGTCGCGCATGGGGCCGGGCACCGGGGCGTGGCTGGAATCCCTGTACATGTTCGTGCTCGGCACCGGGATCGGGCTGTGCATGCAGGTGCTGACGATCGCCGTGCAGAACACCGTCGAGTACACCGACCTCGGCACCGCGACGTCCGGGGTCACCTTCTTCCGTACGCTGGGCAGTTCGTTCGGCACGGCCGTCTTCGGCACGATCTACACCAACGCGCTCAAGCCCAACCTGGCCGACGGGGTCAGGGCGGCCGCCGAGACGGGCGCGGCCGGGCCGGTCGTCATCGCCAAAGCGGCGCAGAGCCCTGAGGGGCTGCACAAGCTGCCGCCGCGGGCGGCCGCGCCCATCGTCGACGCGTACGCCGACACCCTCCACACGGTGTTCCTGTGGACGGTCCCGGTCGCGCTCCTCGGCTTCGTCGTGGCGCTCTTCCTCAAACAGGTGGAGCTGCGCGACAGCGCTCGCCTGGGGTCGACGGACATGGGCGAGGGATTCGCGTCACCGTCCACCGCGGACTCCCAGCGACTGCTGGAGTTCTCCGTCGCGAAGATCATCGGCACCACGGAGATGGACACCGCGCGCCGGATCGTCTCCGAGTCCGACACCCGGCTGGACGTGGCGGGCGCCTGGGCCGTAATGCAGGTGGAACTGTTCACCCGCATGGTCGGCCACGCCAACCTCGCGCTGATCGCCGCCCGGCGCCATCTGCCTCCCGAGGTGCTCGTCCCGGTCTTCCAGCGCATGGTCGACGAGGGCTATCTGACCCGGCACGGCACGCTGTTCTCGCACACCGCGGCGGGCGAGCGCGAGGCGCGGGTGATCAGCGAGGCCTGGGGCCGATGGCTCGCCGGGCGCGTGGAACAGGACATCGGCCGTCCGTCCGGCGCGGAACTGCGCGCCGCCGTCGACACCATCGCCAAGCGTCTGCTGGTCGAGGACCTGACGCAGGGCCTGCCGGGCCGGACCCCGGAACTGTCCTCGGCCGCATCGGGCTGACCGCACTGGGCTCGACCGCACCGGGTCAGGGGAGCAGGAGTTGCACGCCGCCCACCACCGTCGCCACGATCACCAGACGTTCGAACAGAAGCTGGTTGATGCGCTTCACCGCCCACTTCCCGAGGAATGCCCCCGGCACGACGAACACGGCCAGGGCCGCGTCCAGCAGCAGCGAACGGCCGTCGATCAGGCCGAGGCCTGCGCTGAAGGGCAACTTGGAGACGTTGACGATCAGGAAGAAGAAGGCGGAGGTGCCGAGGAAGCCGAGCTTGCGGAAGCCCGCCGAGAGGAGATACATCGACATGACCGGGCCGCCCGCGTTCGCGACCATGGTGGTGAAGCCGCCGAGGACACCGTAGGACCGTGCTTTGGCCCGGCCGGCCCGGGTCACGACCGCGTCGGGTTCCTCGTCCTGGGCGGCGGCCCGGCGGCGCCACAGCGTGATCCCGGTCATCAGCAGCAGGGTCGCGCCGATCGAGGCCCGTACGACCCCGTCGTCGGCCCACACCAGGAACAGCGTGCCGAGGACGACGCCGGCGGCGACCGCCGGGAACAGCCGCCACAGCGTGGGCCAGTGGGCGTGGCGCCGGTAGGTGGCGACGGCGAGCACATCGCCGACGATCAGGAGGGGCAGCAGGACACCGGTCGAGGCGCGAGCCGGCAGGACGGCGGCGAAGACGGCCAGACTGACCGTGTTGGCGCCGCTGACAGCGGTCTTGGAGAAGCCTACGAGCAGAGCCGCGGCTGCGAGAGCGGCGAACTCCCCCGGGGATATGTGCCAGAGCGTCATCGTGTTCATGCGGGGGTCGATGCTATGCCCACGCTTCCCGCCCGGGCGACGAGGGTCCCTCCGGGGGTTTTCGAGGTCAACGGCGCACCGAGGTCGGCCGGTGCGCCGGAGTCAACGGACGCACCAGGGCCGCCCGGTGCGCCGGGCCACCCAGCACACCCGGCCCTCCCGGCACGCCGGGGTCGGCCAGCACACCCGGCCCTCCCGGCACGCCGGGGTCGGCCAGCACACCCGGCCCTCCCGGCACGCCGGGGTCGGCCAGCACACCCGGGTCGGCCGGTGCGCCGGAGTCGGCCAGCACACCCGGGTCGGCCAGTGCACCGGAGTCGGCCCGCACACCAGGCTCTCCCGGCATGCCGGAGTCAACCGGCACGCCAGCGTCGCCCAGCACACCGAGTCGGCCCGCACACCAGGCTCTCCCGGCATGCCGGAGTCAACCGGCACGCCAGCGTCGCCCAGCACACCGAGTCGCCCAGCACACCCGGCTCTCCCGGCACACCAGGGTCGGCCGGTGCGCCGGGGGTTCCTTAAACGGCGGAAGGGATGCCTTCGCCGGCCTCTGTGTCAGTGGCGCTCCACCAGGACCGCGCTGCCCTGGCCCACCCCGACGCACATCGTGGCCAGGCCGCGCTCGGCGCCGGTGCGGCGCATCCGGTGCAGCAGGGTGGTGAGGATGCGGGCGCCCGACGCGCCGAGCGGGTGGCCGAGCGCGATGGCACCGCCGGTCGGGTTGACGAGGTCGGGGTCGATGCCGAGGCGGTCCACGCAGGCGAGGGCCTGGGCGGCGAACGCCTCGTTGAACTCGGCCTCCTGGATGTCGGCGACGGTCCAGCCGACACGTCCGAGCGCCTTCCGGGTCGCGGGCACCGGGCCGATGCCCATGACGTCGGGATCGACGCCGGCCGAGGCGCCGGCGACATAGCGTCCGAGCGACTCCAGCCCCAGATCGTTCAGCGCCTCCTCGCTGACGAGCAGCACCCCGGCGGCGCCGTCGTTCATCGGCGAGGCGTTGCCCGCGGTGACCGTGCCGCCGGCGCGGAACACCGGCTTGAGGCGGGCCAGTTTGTCGAGCGAGGTGTCCTCGCGCACGCACTCGTCGCTGTCGACGATCACCCCGTCGGGGCGCTCGACGGGAAGCACTTCGGCGTCGAAGTACCCGTTCTTCCGTGCGTCCGCCGCACGCTGGTGGCTGCGCAGCGCGAACGCGTCCTGCCGCTCGCGCGAGACGCCGTACCGCACGGCGACCTCCTCCGCGGTCTCCCCCATCGACAGCACGCCGTGCAGGTCCTTCATCGCCGGGTTGACCAGCCGCCAGCCGAGCCGGGTGTCGACGGTCTCGATGCGGTGCGGCAGCGCCTCGTCCGGGCGGGGCAGCACGAAGGGGGCCCGGCTCATGGACTCGGAGCCTCCGGCGAGCACGATGTCGGCCTCGCCCGAGGCGATGGCGCGGGCGCCAGTCGTGATGGCTTCGAGCCCGGAGGCGCAGAGCCGGTTGACGGTGGCGCCGGGCACGCTGTCCGGCAGTCCGGCGAGGAGCGCGGCCATGCGGGCGACATTGCGGTTGTCCTCGCCGGCCTGGTTGGCGGCGCCCCAGTAGACGTCGTCGACGCGGGCCGGATCCAGGGTGGGCACCTCGGCGACCAGGGCGCGGATGACGCCCGCGGCGAGATCGTCGGGCCGCACGGAGGACAGGGCACCGCGCAGCTTGCCGATGGGCGTGCGGCGGGCGGCCGCGAAGTGGACGGGACGCACGACAGGACTCCTGGGGGACACCGGCGAACGGGCACCGGACATGGACGACACACACCTTAATTAGCACTGCTAGTTTCGGACTATAGCCCCGCGTCGGACCCTTGGGAAGATCCCCCCCCCTTGGCCGGTATACGCCCCTGCGCCCCGAACACCCGACCCCGTGCGGGATCGTCCCGCGGCCAGGGCGGCCGGGCGGTGGCCGAGGATCGACGGCCGCCCGCTCCTCCCCCCCGTGCGAATGGCAGACTGCTCGCGCGCCCCCGTCGAACCCAGGCCGTCGGGGCAACAGGGCCGACGGAACGGGGAGTTGTCGTATGACGGGGACGGAGTTCAGCGCGGGCGGGATCGACACCACCAGGCCGCATCCGGCACGGGTGTACGACTGGTATCTGGGCGGCAAGGACAACTACCCGGTCGACGAACGGCTCGGGCAGCAGATCACGGCGCGTGATCCCGGAGCCAAACGGGCCGCGCGCAGCAACCGCTGGTTCATGCAGCGGGCCACCCGGCACCTCGTCCGTACGGCGGGAATCCGCCAGTTCCTGGACATCGGCACCGGCATCCCCACCGAGCCCAACCTCCACCAGATCGCGCAGAGCACCGCTCCGGACGCACGGGTGGTCTACGTGGACAACGACCCCATCGTCCTCGCCCACGCCGAGGCACTGCTGCGCGGCACCGACGAGGGCGTCACGGAGTACATCCACGCGGACGTGCGCGAGCCGCGGAAGATCCTCGACGAGGCCGCGCGCGTGCTCGACCTCGACCGTCCCATGGCCCTGTCGCTGATCGCGCTGATGCACTTCATCGCCGACGACAGCGGCGCGTACGAACTGGTCGGGACCCTGGTCGACGCGCTGGCGCCGGGCAGCTTCCTGTCGCTGTCCGCGATGACCGCGGACTTCGAGCCCGATGAGGTCCGAAGCGGCATCGAGGCGTACGCGCGCGGCGGTGTCACCCTGGTGGGCCGCTCGCACGCCGAGGTGAGCCGCTTCTTCGAAGGGCTGGACCTGGTCGAGCCCGGTGTCGTCTCGGTGAAGGACTGGCGTCCCGAGCTCGCGGAGGGCGAGACCCCGATCGGCGACGAGCCGGTGTCCCTGTACGGCGGGGTCGGTCTGAAGCGCTAGGACTCGAAGCGCCGCGACTCGAAACGCTGGGACTCGAAGCGCCGGGACTCGAAGCGCCGGGACTCGAAGCGGCAGGGCTCGAAGCGGCAGGGCTCGAAGCGCCGGCGATCGAGGCACCGGGTGTGCCGGGCCCGGGACCTTGGGCCTGTCGGCGAGAGGCGGTCCGGCCCCCGGCCGAGGACCGTCGGCCCCTGCCCTCGCGGGCGCCCGGACGGCACGCTGGGAAGCCGTCCGAGCAGGAAGCGAGATGCCGAGATGACCCTCATCGTCGGGCAGGTGATGACCAGCGAGGTCGTCGAGGCGCATCCGCGGATGTCCTTCAAGGACGTGGCCCGGCTGCTGGACCGGTACGGGATAAGCGGGCTGCCGGTCGTGGACGACGACGACAAGGTCGTGGGCGTGATCTCGGAGACCGATCTGCTGCGCCTGCAGGCGGTCCGGTCCGGCGGCGGACGGGTCCGGCGCCGGCTTCCCACGTCGCTGCGCGGCGCGCTGCCGTGGCCGCACCGACCCGGGCGGGCCGCGCGCCGCGCGACCTCCGCGGGGGGCGGGGGTGTCCGCGCCACGACCGTGGAACAGCTCATGTCGACGCCCGCGATCACCGTGCATCCGGAGCAGCGTGTGGCCGATGCCGCCCGGGTCATGGAGCGCCATCGTGTCGAGCGGCTTCCGGTGGTGGACGAGGAGGACCGGCTGATCGGGATCACCACCCGCCGCGACCTGCTGCGGGTCTTCCTGCGGACGGACGAGGAGATCCGCAGGGAGGTCGCCGACGACGTCCTGGGGCGCGCGCTGTCCCTGACGCCGACCGCCGTGCGCGTCGCGGTCGGCGACGGAGTGGTGACGCTGGAGGGGCGGCTCGAACACCGCAGCGAGATCCCGGAGGCCATCCGGCTGACGTGGCGGGTCGACGGTGTCGTCGGCGTCATGAACAGCCTGGCCTTCCGTGTCGACGACACCCGCCCCGGCGAGACGGTGCCGAGACCCTGACGTCACGCGCCGCGAAGTACCGCGGACCCCTGACGTCAGGCGCTGCGAGGTACCGCGGACCCTGATGTCAGGCGCCGCGAGGTAGCGCGTCCCCTGTCCGTTCTTGTCCGTCCCTGTCCTTCCGCACCTCTTCCGAACCCCCGCCGACCCCTTCCCGACCCCCTCCGGACCCCTTCCGGACCCTCGCGATCCGGTCTCCTCCGCACCGCGGCGGGCCTCCCCGCCCCCCTCCTGAACCATTCGCGTGCGTTCCTCCCTTCCGCCCCTGAAACCGTCGCCACGATCCGCACAGGTGCCCGACCGCGGGCACGGGCGGTCGGGCATCATGGCTTCGACGGGTGGTAAGTGAGGGGATCTCGAATGGACCAGAGCGCACACCTTCCGGAGGGGCCATCGGCCCCGCAGTTCCGGCTGGACGCCCTGCTGGAGGACCTCCAGGAGCAGGTGGAGCGTGTGCGCGGCACCCAGAACCGGGTGCACACCCTTCTTGAGGCGGTCCTCGCGATCGGCAGCGATCTGGACCTCGACGTGGTCCTGCGCCAGATCGTGGAATCCGCAGTGCAGCTCGTCGACTGCCGCTACGGCGCGCTCGGCGTCCTCGGTGACGAGGGCGGCATCAAGCAGTTCATCACCGTGGGCATCGACGAGGAGACCATCGCCCGCATCGGTCACTACCCCCGGGGGGAAGGCATCCTCGGCCTGCTCATCCGGGAGCCGCACGCACTGCGGCTCCCCGTGCTGAGCGACCACCCGGACTCCGTCGGCTTCCCGCCCGGCCACCCTCCGATGACCACGTTCCTCGGCACCCCCGTGCAGGTCCGCGACAAGATCTTCGGCAACCTGTACCTCACGGAGAAGCACGGCGGGGCCGCCTTCGACGCCGAGGACGAGGCCGTCCTGCGCACGCTCGGCGCGGCGGCCGGTGTGGCCATCGACAACGCCAGGCTGTACGACGACGCCCGGCGCCGCGAGCGCTGGCTGGCCGCGAGCAGCGAGCTGACCCGCACCCTGCTGTCCGGCGCCGACCCGGTCGACGTCCTGCACGCGTTCACGGCGACCGTCCGGGAGATGTCCGACGCGGATCTGGTCACCCTGGCGCTGCCGCTGACCGGGACCACGGACCTCGTCATCGAGTCCGCCGAGGGACGCGACGCCGACCAGGTGCGGGGGCTGACCCTGCCCGACGGGACGAGCCTCGCGGCCAAGGTGTACGCCTCCGGCGAGCGCATCGTCAGCACCTCGCTCAGCCAGGACCCGCGCACCGGGACGGGCAGCGCGTCGGTCCTCGACCTCGGCCCGGCGTTCGTGATCCCGCTCGGCACCCAGGAGCGGGTGCGGGGCGTTCTCCAGGTCGCGAACCGCCAGGGCGGCACCGCGTTCCCCGACGCCACGATCGACATGATCGAGGGGTTCGCCGGCCACGCCGCGCTGGCCCTGGAGATCGCCGAGCACCGCCGTGACGCCGAACAGCTCCTCGTCCTCAACGACCGGGACCGCATCGCGCGCGACCTGCACGACCTGGCCATCCAGCGGCTCTTCGCCGGCGGGCTCAGCCTGCAGTCGGTGCTCAACCGCCTCGCCGACCGGCCCGACGTGGCCGAACGCGTCCAGCGGGTGGTGGACGATCTCGACGACACGATCAAGGTCGTACGTTCCACGATCTACGCCCTGCGGGAGAGCGACCGGTCCGACGCCACCGCCGGTCTGCGTACCCGGCTCGTCACCGAGGTCGGCCGCGCGGCCGAGACGCTGGGCTTCACCCCCTCCCTGCGCATGAGCGGCCTGCTGGACACCGACGTGTCCGACGAGCAGCGGGAACACGTGGTCGCGGTCCTGCGCGAGGCCCTGTCCAACGCCGCCCGGCACGCCGACGCCACCGCCGTGGAGGTCACCGCCGAGGCCACCTCCACCGCGCTGCGGCTGCGCGTGGCGGACAACGGCCGCGGCATCGGCCCCGACGTCACCCGCCGCAGCGGTCTCGGCAACATCGCCACCCGCGCCGAACACCTCGGCGGCACCTGCGCCCTGACGGCCAACGAGCCGAGCGGCACCGTCCTGGAGTGGACGGTGCCGCTGCACCAGGACGACGAACCCGCCTGATCCCCGTCGTCCCGGTGCCGCTCCGTTTCAGCACCGGTCAGCCGTGTCGGGACTGTCGTCGATGAAGCCGCCCGACTGGTGGCGCCACAGCTTCGCGTAGGCGCCCTCCGAGGCGAGCAGTTCCTGATGCGTGCCCTGTTCGACGATCTTTCCGCGGTCGAGGACGACGAGCCGGTCCATGGTGGCGACCGTGCTCAGCCGGTGTGCCACCACGAGCGCCGTACGCCTCTCCATGAGCCGCCACAGCGCCGACTGGACGAGGATCTCGCTCTCGGAGTCCAGGGCGCTGGTCGCCTCGTCGAGCAGCAGGATCGGCGCATCGCGCAGGATCGCGCGGGCGAGGGCGACCCGCTGGCGCTGGCCGCCGGAGAGCTTGACGCCACGCTCTCCGACCATGGTCGCGAAACCGTCGGGCAGCGCGTCGGCGAACTCCGTGACGTGTGCCGCCTCGGCCGCGCGGCGGATCTCCTCCTCGGTGGCGTCCGGCCGGGCGAAGGCGATGTTGTCCCGCAGGGAGCGGTGGAACATCGCCGGGTCCTGCGGTACGTACGCGATCAGGCCGCGCAGATCGGCCTGCCGCAGCTTGCTGATGTCCTGGCCTCCGATCAGGATGCGGCCGCCCTCGATGTCGGTCATCCGCAGCAGCAGCCGGGTGAGCGTGGTCTTGCCGCCGCCCGACCGGCCGACCAGACCGATCTTCGCTCCGCTCGGTACGGCCAGTTCGAGCCCGGTGAAGAGCGGCTCGGCCCCGCCGTGGGTGAAGGTCACCTGCTCGAAGCGGACATCGGCGCCATCGGCCCGCAGCGGCTCGGGAGCGACCGGGTCGAGCACGGTCGGCGGTGACAGCAGCAGCTCGGTGAACTGGGCGGCCTCCGTCATCGAGCTTTCCAGGCGCCGGTAGATCTGGTTGAACTCGAACATGATCCGGGTCGCGTTGGCGTAGTACGTGAAGGCGACCACCACCGCCTCCACGCCGTGCGCGCCCCCGCCGAGCGTGATCGCGAGCAGCAGGCCGAGCGCGTTGGTCAGGACGGACATCGGCGCGACGAACGTGTCGATGCGCAGATTGCCGTAGTCCCACGACTGAAGGGTGAGCCGCCGCGACACCGCGACCCGGGAGCGGTGCTCCGCCGCCTCGCGCTCCTCGGCGGCGAAGGCCCGCACGGTGTCCATGTTCATCAGGCTGTCGGCGACATGGCCCGAGACACGGGCGATCGCCTCCTCGCGCTCGTCGACGAGTGCCTGACGGCGGCGGATGAGCGGCACCACGCAGACCGCGGTCACGGCGATCATCGCCAGGAGTCCGACGACGAGCAGCGGTTCGTAGCGCCACAGCACCACCGACCCGAAGACCAGCGGCACGAGGCTGCCCACGACCTGGAACGTCATCGTGTCGACGAACTCCTCGTAGCGGGAGGCGAAGCTCAGCACCCGTTTGGTCAGCGAGCCGGCGAAGTTGTCGTGGAAGAACGCGGCGTCCTTGGCGAACAGCTCGTCCATGCCGATCACGTACAGCCGCTCGATGCCGAGGGCGTCCAGGCGGTTGAGGCAGTGCAGGCCGAGGCGCCAGAACGCCTCCGCGAGGAGCAGGACGCCGCCGAAGGCGAGGACGTACGGCAGGGCGTCACCGGCGGAGACACCGCTGCCGTTGGCCGCGATACGGCCGACGAGCTTCGCGACGATGAGCGGCGCGACGTAGCTGATGCCGATGTTGCCCAGCGCGGGCAGCAGCATGCCCGGCACGGTCAGCCGGCGGAGCCTGCGCAGCTCCCTTCCGTAGTAGCGAAGTGCGAGGAGGACCGAGCCCTTGCCCGGTAAGGCCTTGCGCGATTCAGGAGATGCCATCACAACCCTGTGTCGTCGTACGGCTGCCCGCCGTGTCGTCCGGGGTTCGCATCGCCTCGGCTCCCCAAGGCGTCGATGTCCGGACATAGGAAGGCAAGAAGTTACATGGTCCCTTGGCGGCGGCCACACGGTCCAAGCGTTTTTCTCGGCCATCGGCGGCCTCGCTCCGGTGGAGGCGGCCCTGCTCCGGTGGCAGGAGATCGCCGACGGGGGTTGGATCGGTCCGACGGATCGTTGCCGACTCATCGAGGTGTTCCGTCGTGGCAGATGGATACGGTTCGACAGCCGACTCGGCGGGTGACGAGCTGGGTGACGCGCTCCTGGACGCCCTGTTCTCCCGCTCTCCGGCCGGCCTGCACATCTACGACCGGCACCTGCGACTCGTACGGGTGAACACCGCCGCGCGCATGATGCGCGATTTCCCGATCGACCACATGGTCGGGCACTCCCTGTCCGAGATACTCCAGGCCTTCGACATCCCCGACCGCGGCGTCATCGAGCAGACCGCCCGGCAGGTGCTGGAGTCCGGCGGTCCCGTGTTCGACCTGCAGGTCCGGCTCCGCACCGGAGGCGAGCCCGCCGTCGAGGCGGTCGCCTCGGCCACCGTGCTCCGGCTCCAGCGCGCCGACGGAACCGTGCTCGGGGTGGCCGCCGCGCTGACCGACGTCACCGCCCGCGTACGGGCCGAGGCGGGTCTGCGTCTGCTGACCGAAGCGGCCACCCGGATCGGCACCACTCTGGACGTGTTCCGCACCGCCGCGGAGTTCAGCGACCTCGCCGTCCCCCGTCTGGCCGACACCGTGACCGTCGACGTCTACGACACCGTCGTACGCGGCCACGCGCCGACTCCGGAGTCCCGCGACCAGGGGGCGGCCCTGCGGCGTGCGGGCTTCCGCTCCGCGGCCGGTCCCGAGTACCAGGGCGTGCCCAAAATGGGTGAGATCACCACCTATCCGCCCGCCACGCCCTACCGAGCCGCCCTGGACACCCTGGCGCCCAGGCTGATCAGCCGGCTGAACCCGGATGCCTCCTGGCTCGACCCCGACCGGCGGCGCGACGCCCGGATCCTGACCGCCGGCGTGCACTCGATGCTGCTCGTCCCCATCCGGGCCCGGGGCCTCGTGCTCGGACTCGCCTGTTTCTACCGGTGGCGCAATCCGACCCCGTTCGACGACAAGGACCTGGCCCTGGCCGAGCAGCTCACCACCCACGCCGCCCTCTGCCTGGACAACGCCCGCCAGTACGGGCGCGAACGCTCCACGGCCCGCATCCTCACCGGCCGCCTCACCCATCCGGCGACGCCCCGAGCCGCCGCGGTCGACGTCGCCCACACCTACCTGCCCGCGGGGACGGGCGGCGCGTGGTTCGACGTCATCCCCCTGTCCGGCGCCAGGATCGCGCTCGTCGCCGGGGACACCGCCGCGGAGGCGGACGCCGCCGACCCCGCGGCCATGGGCGAACTGCGGGCCGCGATCGAGGCGCTGTCCGACCTCGACCTGCCTCCCGACGAGATCCTGGAACGCCTGCACGACCTCGCCAGCCGCCCCCAGCCGGTCCCGCCCGGCACGCACGGCTTCCCGCCCGACACCGCCCCGGCGAGCTGCCTCTACGTCGTCTACGACCCGGTCACGCGTCTCTGCACGGCGGCGAGCGCGGGACACCCCTCACCCGTCCTGGTACACCCGGGCGGGGACGTCGAGGCCCTCGACGTCGACACCGGTCCCCCACTGGGCCAGGGCATCGCCCAGTACCGGTCGACCGAACGCGCCCTGCCCGCGGGCAGCACCCTGCTGCTCTACAACACCGCCCTCCTGGCCGATTCCCCGGTCATCGAGCGGTCGCTGCCGAGCCGGATCGGCGAGACCGCACCCGGCCCCTCCCTCCAGGCGCTGTGCGACTCCCTCGCCCTGGATCTGGTTCCCGACCGGCTCGACCACGACGCCTTCCTGCTCCTGGCCCGCACCCGCACCCTCGGCCCCGACCGGACCAACACCTGGACCTTCCCCAACAACCCCGCGATCGTCTCCATGGCACGCAAGGCCGCGACCACCCAACTGGCCCGCTGGGACGTCGGCTCCGACCTCGTCGACAACACCGCGCTCATCGTCAGCGAGCTGGTGACCAACGCCGTCCGGTACGCCAAGGGCCCGATCCGGCTGCGGCTGATCCTCGGCGACACCCTCACCTGTGAAGTGGCCGACGACAGCAGCACCGCCCCGCACCTGCGCCGGGCCCTGGACACGGACGAGCACGGGCGCGGGCTCTTCATCACCGCACAGCTCACCCGCCGCTGGGGCGTCCGGGGTGTCAGCCGGGGCAAGGCGATCTGGGCCGAACAGGACCTCGTCCCGTCGTCTCCGCCGTCGATGCCGGCGAGACCCACGCCGGTCGGAGCGGGGACACCGTGAGACGTGCGGGTCCGGGGCAGGCCCGAAAGACGTCGAAGGCCGCCCTCTCGTCGAGCGCGCGGGGCGCCCGGCAACCGCCGAGGAGGCCGATTATAGAAGAGGGGGGGGCGGGTTTTGAACAGGGACCCCCTGTACCCCCCGGGACT
>NZ_JBHYXD010000034.1:18964-84025 GCF_042751995.1 Streptomyces sp. NPDC059371
CATTCTGTCCCCGCCCACCCCGACTGGCCGCCGCTCCCCCCACCCCCACCTGCGACTACGGAGAAGACTCCAGTCGGGACGACAGGATTTGAACCTGCGACCCCTTGACCCCCAGTCAAGTGCGCTACCAAGCTGCGCCACGTCCCGATGCCCGTCTGACCTGGGGTTTCCCCTGGCTGGACGCGCACGGAAACAATACCGCACTCACGCCGGTGGTCGCGCACCCGTTTCGCGCGGGCCGGACGGCCCAGCGGCGTGTTCGCGCGGTACCGGGGTGCTGTTCGGTGACCGGGACACGGGGCCGTCCACCCGTACGAGGTCCCGGATCGCGGGCACCGAGAGCAGGGCCACGCAGACGACGAGGGACATGACGCCGGCCACGAGCAGGACGTTGTGGGCGCCGAGGGCCGCGGCGGCGGGTCCCGCGAGTGCCTGGCCGACGGGCATCATCGCCAGGGAGCCCGCGACGTCGTAGGCGTGGATGCGGTTGAGGACGTCGGGGGCGACCTGCGTCTGCACGCTCGTCGCCCACATCACGCCCCAGAGCGAGATGCCCGCTCCGGCGATCACGGCGCACCCGGAGATGGCGGCCACACCGAACCCCGCCCCCACGGACGCGGGGAAGCAGGCGAAGGCCAGGAGGGCGAAGGAACCGGCGCGCAGCATGCGGCGCGGACGCAGGCGCAGGGCGACGAGTCCGCCGACGACCGTGCCCGCGCCGAGGGCGGAGTTGATCAGGCCGTAGGCGCGCGGGCCGTGCGCCCGCACCACCTCGGTCGCCACCAGGGGGACGGTCGGGCCCCAGACGGAGATCATGTAGACGCACCAGATGACGATGACGCCCCAGAGCCACGTACGGGACCGGAACTCCCGCCAGCCTTCGGCGAGATCGGCCGTGAAGCCGGCGCTGTGGGGGCGGCTTCCGGGGGCGGCCGGGGGCAGGCGGAGCAGGAGCAGGCACAGGGCGCTCAGCGCGTAGGTGCCGGCGTGGGCCACGAAGACCCCTCCGGCGGAGGCGAACGCGACCAGCAGCCCCGCGAGGGCGGGGCCGGCGAGCTGGGCGGCGGACTCGGCGATCCGGATGGCGCCGTTGGCTCCCTGGATGTCGGCGGCCAGGCGTGGCACGGTGCTGGCGACGCCGGGCTGGAAGACGGCGCCGGCCACGCCGTTGACCGCGCCGATCACGCAGACCTGCCAGAGGACCACGTGGCCGGCGAAGAAGAGGGCGGCGGCGATCGACTGGGCGACGAGCCGTACGAGGTCGGCGCCGATCATCAGTCTGCGGGTGCTGAACCGGTCGGCGATCACTCCGCCGAACACGACCAGTGCGGCGAAGGGTGCGGCGGAGGCTGCCATGGCGAGGCCGACGGCACCGACTCCGTACCCGTACCGCAGCAGTCCGGCGGCGAGCGCCACCGGGAGCATGGTCTCCCCGAGCCGGGCGAGGGCCCGCGCGACGAAGAACAGGGCGAAGTCCCGCGACCAGACCGACCGGCTCGGCCGTTCGTCGAGCGGACCGCCGCGGGCCCGGCCCGAGCCCGGCCGCTCGCACGGCACCCCGTCCTGCGGCTCCCGGCCCGATGACGTCGTGGTCATCCCGTGCGCGTCCCTCCCCCCGCCCCCTGGCGGCTCCCCCACGAAGCCGCCCGTCCCACGCCTCGTTCCCGCTTCCGGATCGTGTCCGTCCCCGGATCACTCCCGATGCGGATCATGCCACGGGGCACCGGCGGCGCAGGGGCCGTTTCAGTCGGCGGACGGCAGGCCCAACTCGGGGTGGGCGTCGATCAGTCGGGGCGGGGCCGCCTGGCGCCAGGAGTCGGCGAGGATGGCGCGGAGTTCGTCGTCGTCCTCCAGGGCGGCGAGCCGGGCACGGACCCAGGCGAAGCCGGCTTCGTGGCCGGCGATCCAGAACTTCCCCGGCTCGGCCAGGACCAGTTCGTCGCGCTCCTCCTTCGGACAGCGCACGGCGATGGAGGTCTCCGCCTCGGGCAGCGTGGCGAACATCTTTCCCGCGACCCGGAAGGTGGGCATGCTCCAGGCGATCTTCTCCGTCGTGTCCGGCAGGGAAAGGGCGATACGGCGAACGTCTTCTGCATCCGGCATGGGAGGCACCGTAGCCAATGCCACTGACATCGACGCGGCGAAGGACGCGGGGAAGCACGACGTCAGGTGCCGTCGGTGTGCGCTCCGGGCCGCTTGTAGAAGATCGTCGTCGGGCGCAGTTCGCCCGACGGTGCCGCCGCGTAGTCCGGTATCGCCCCGATCCGGGTCCAGCCCGCCGACAGGTACAGCGACTCGGCGGGGCTGCCGGTCTCGGTGTCCAGATGGAGGAGGGTGATTCCGGCGGCGGCCGCCGCCGTCTCCGCGGTGGCGAGGAGGGTACGGCCCACACCCTGGCCGCGGCCGTCGCGGTGGACCATCAGCTTGACGAGTTCGGCGCGGTGGCGGCTGTTGGGCTTGTCCGGGAAGGCGAGGGCGACGGTGCCGAGCAGCCGGCCGTCGGCGCGGGCCACCCAGACCGCGTGGTGGCCGGCCGAGACCGCGTCCGCGCGCTCGCGCCACCAGGCGACCGCCGCCGCGCGGCCGAACGGGGCGAGGAATCCGATCGAGGCGCCGCCCTCCACGGTGTCGGTGAGCAGTCCCGCCAACTCATCGGCTCCGGCGAGGAGTTCGGCCGCGGTCAGGCGCGTGACGGTGATCACGGCAGCACCACCGCCAGCGCGTACCGCACGTCCGCGGGGCCGGGGCAGTGGAAGCGTGTCGGCCCCCACACCCGCAACCGGAGGCAGTCACCGGCGTCGAGGCGGTGCTCGACGTCCCGCACGGTCACGTCGAGCCTTCCGTCGAGGACCCAGACGTGCTGCTCGAGGCCGGGCACGGGAGGCCTGTCGTACGCGATGTCCGCGCCGGCCGTGAGCAGTCCCTCGACCAGTTCGCCGCGCAGTCCGGCGTGCGGCGGCGACACCGATCGCCGGACGAATCCGGAGGCCCGGTCGGTCCAGACCGTCTGGTCGGCGGCGCGGACCAGGAGCGCGGATTCCCGTTCGACCTCGCTGAGCAGGTGCGACATCGTCCGCCCGTACACATGGCAGAGACGGTTGAGGAGGGAGGCCGTGGGGCTGATCTCGGCACGCTCCGCACGGGAGAGGGTCGATCTGCTGATCCCGCTGCGCTCCGCCAACTCGCCCAGGGTCCAGCCCCGTTCGGCCCTCAGCTCGGCCAGGCGCGCGCCGAGCCGGACGTCGACCTCACTATCGCCCTCGATTCCCATATCCGGGACGTTATCCCATATTCGGGAATCAGGGGAAGGCGTCGATGGACCCCTGGGACCGGCGGATTCGACGGGCCGCTCGACGGGATCGGCGAGATCGACGGGATCGGCGGGCTCAGTCCTCCGTGGCCGCCCGCGTCAGAGCCTCCAGGACGGGCCGGATCAACGGATGGTCCTCGGCGCCCCGGCGCACGGCGGCGAAGACGCGGCGGGTGGGGGCGACACCGTCCACCGGGCGTACGACCACACCCGTGAGGTCCATGCCCCGCAGTGCCGAGCGCGGTACCAGGGCGACGCCCGCGTCGGCGGAGGCGAGGGCGACGACGGCGCGGAAGTCGTCCGAGGAATGTTCGAGGCGCGGCTGGAATCCGGCGTTCTCGCAGGCCAGGACGACCACGTCATGGCAGGGGTTGCCGGGGTACGGGCCGATCCAGGGGTCCTTGGCCAGCTCGGCGAGCGGCACTTCCGCGGAGTCGGCCAGGCGGTGGGTCACCGGCACGACCGCGTCGAAGGGTTCGGCGTAGAGCGGGACGTGGGTCAGGCGTGGATCGTCCGCGTCCGGGGCGCCGCGGTACTCGACGGCCACCGCGATGTCGACCTGCCGGTCCAGCACCATCGGCAGGCTGGCGTCGCCCTCGGCGTCCTGGACGCGGACGAGGATGCCGGGCGAGGTGACGGCGAGGCGGGCCAGGGCGGGGGCCACGACCAGGCCGATGCCGGTGGCGAAGGAGGCCACGGTGACCGTGCCGGCGGAGCCCGCGCTGTACGCGGCCAACTCGGCCTCCGCGCGCTCCAGTTGAGCCAGCACGGCGTTGGTGTGGCCGAGCAGGATCTCGCCGGCGGGTGTGAGCCGTACGCCCTTGGCGCCACGCTCGACGAGCCGGTGGCCCGTCTCCTGCTCCAGGGCGGTGAGCTGCTGCGAGACCGCCGAGGGCGTGAGATACAGCGCGGCGGCAGCCGCCGTCACCGTGCGGTGGTCGGCCACCGCACGGAGGATGTGGAGCCGCCGCGCTTCGATCATGCGACCGATTCTCTCAGGTCACACGCCTTTTCCGGCCATCGGACCGGTGTGCGCCCCGGCGCGGGGCGCGTCCGCCGTCAGGCGTCGAGCTCGGCCCGCGCCGCCACGAAGGCGTCCACGGCCCGGTTCACGTCCTCGGTGGAGTGCCCCGCGGAGAGCTGCACCCGGATACGGGCCTTGCCCTGCGGGACGACCGGGTACGAGAAGCCGATCACGTACACGCCACGCTCCAGGAGGAGCTCCGCCATCCGGCCGGCGACGGACGCGTCACCGATCATGACGGGGGCGATCGCGTGGTCGCCGGGGAGGATGTCGAAGCCCTCCGCGGTCATCCGGGAGCGGAACAGCGCGGTGTTCTCCGCGAGCCGGACGCGCAGGTCGTCGGCGGACTCCAGCAGGTCGAGGACCTTCAGGGAGGCCGCGGCGATCACCGGGGCGAGCGTGTTCGAGAAGAGGTACGGGCGGGACCGCTGGCGCAGCAGGGCGACGATCTCGGCGCGGGCGGCGACGTAGCCGCCGGAAGCGCCGCCGAGGGCCTTGCCCAGGGTGCCGGTGATGATGTCGACGCGGTCCATGACGCCGTGCAGCTCGGGGGTGCCCCGGCCGCCGGGACCGACGAAGCCGACCGCGTGCGAGTCGTCGACCATGACCATCGCGTCGTAACGGTCGGCGAGGTCGCAGATCTCCTGGAGCGGGGCGACGTATCCGTCCATCGAGAAGACGCCGTCGGTGACGATCAGCCGGCGGCGCGCGCCGGAGGCCTCCTTGAGCTGGGCCTCCAGGTCGGCCATGTCGCGGTTGGCGTACCGGAAGCGGCGCGCCTTGGACAGCCGGATGCCGTCGATGATCGAGGCGTGGTTGAGGGCGTCGGAGATGACCGCGTCCTCGGCGCCGAGGAGGGTCTCGAAGACACCGCCGTTGGCGTCGAAGCAGGAGGAGTAGAGGACCGTGTCCTCCTGGCCGAGGAACGCGGACAGCCGCGCCTCCAGCTCCTTGTGCACCTCCTGCGTACCGCAGATGAAGCGCACGGAGGCCATGCCGTAGCCCCAGCGGTCGAGCGCCGCGTGGGCGGCGGCGACGACCTCGGGGTGGTCGGCGAGACCGAGATAGTTGTTCGCGCAGAAGTTGAGGACCTCACCGGGGCGGCCGCCCGCGGTGACGGTCACGGTCGCGGACTGCGGGCTGCCGATGACCCGCTCGGGCTTGTGCAGCCCGGCGGCGCGGATCTCGTCGAGGGTGGTGCGCAGGTCGTCACGGACGGAGTCGAACATCATCAGTTCCTTAGAGTCCTCAGAGAGTCCAGTCGAGAATGACCTTGCCGCCGCGGCCGCCTGCCGCGTCGTCGAACGCCGCCTCGAAGTCCCGGAATCCGTAACGGCCGGTGATCACGGGCATGAGGTCGAGGCCGCTCTCCAGGAGGACGGACATCGCGTACCAGGTCTCGAACATCTCGCGGCCGTAGATGCCCTTGATCGTGATCATGGAGGTGACGATCCGGGCCCAGTCGACCGGGAACTCCGCGGACGGCAGACCCAGCATGGCGATCCGTCCGCCGTGGGTCATGTTGGCGATCATGTCGCGCATCGCCTCGGGGCGGCCGGACATCTCCAGGCCGATGTCGAAGCCCTCGCGCAGGCCGAGGGTGCGCTGTCCGTCGGCGATGGTCGAGCCCGCGACGTTGAGGGCGAGGCTGACGCCGATCTTGCGGGCCAGTTCCAGGCGCTCCTCGCTGACGTCGGTGATGACGACGTTGCGGGCGCCCGCGTGGCGGGCCACGGCGGCGGCCATCAGGCCGATCGGGCCGGCGCCGGTGATCAGGACGTCCTCGCCGACGAGCGGGAAGGACAGCGCGGTGTGCACGGCGTTGCCGAACGGGTCGAAGATCGCGGCGACGTCGAGGTCGACCGGGACGCGGTGCACCCACACGTTGGTGGCGGGAAGCACGACGTACTCGGCGAACGCGCCGTCACGGCCGACACCGAGGCCGACGGTGGCACGGCAGAGGTGGCGGCGTCCGGCGAGACAGTTGCGGCACTTGCCGCAGACCAGGTGGCCCTCGCCGCTGACGCGGTCGCCGATGTTGATGTCGGTGACGTCGCGGCCGGTCTCGACGACCTCGCCCGCGAACTCGTGGCCGAGCACGAGGGGCGTCGTGATGGTCTGCTGCGCCCAGCCGTCCCAGTTGCGGATGTGCAGGTCGGTGCCGCAGATCCCGGTCCTGAGGACCTTGATCAGTACCTCGCCGGGGCCGGCCTGCGGCTCCGGGACGTCCGTGAGCCAGAGTCCGGGCTCCGCCTTCTCCTTGACCAGCGCCTTCACTCGTACGGCTCCTGTGCGTGAGGTCCCGGGAAAGGGCACGCCGAAGCGGCCCGCACCGGGGAGAGGGGTGAGTTCACCCAGGAATCTGCCGTACGACGGTGCCCTGGGTCCATCGAGGATTTCTTAAGCGCGGCCCCAGCTTTCCTTCACGCCCGCGTTCTCCCGGCCCGTCCGGGGGCCGGTCGCCGGGCCGCCGGAGCGGCGTGGGGGCGAGGAGGCGAAGTGGGGGACGGTGGCGTCAGGCACGGCTACGTCGACATGTGACACCCCCGTTCCACGGGGGTTCGTCACGGACATCAGGGATGAGTCCCGGCATACGTCACAGGATGGGTCCCGGGCGGCCGACAGGGCCGGACCCGCGCCCCGGCGCGTCGTCAGATCCCGTGAGCCTCTCCCCGCCGTTCGAGCTGCCCGGTCAGCTCGGCCGCCATCGCCTTGATGGTCTCCAGGCCCGTCCTTCCCCAGGGGCGCGGCTCGACGTCCACGACACAGATCGTGCCGAGGGCGATGCCGCTGCGGTCGAGCAGCGGGGCACCGAGGTAGGAGCGGACGCCGAACTCGTCGACGACCGGATTTCCGGCGAAGCGCGGATAGTCGCAGACGTCCTCCAGCACGAGTGCCTTGCGGCGCACCACGACATGAGGGCAGAAGCCGTGGTCCCGGGCCATGTAGCGGCCCAGTTCGAGCTCGCTGCCGTCCAGGGCGACCGGGAGCCTGCCGCCCCGGGCTCCGCCGTCCGGGGTGTGCAGACCAGCGAAGAACTGCTGTTGCTCGTCGATGAAGTTGACCATCGAGTACGGCGCGGCGGCGACCTGCGCGAGGCGGTCCGCGAAGGCGTCGAGGGCGGGCTCGGAGCACTCCCCGAGGCCCAGCCGGCGCAGCCTTCGCACCCGGGCGGGGGCGTCCTTGTCCGGCGGCGTCAGCAGCAGACGACCGCCCGGACCCGGCGAGTCGTACCTCATGTACGGGCTCCATGGCTCGGAATGTGGGCGGGCGCGTGGGCGAGGAGGTGCCGGACCAGGGTGAGCAGGGTCTGCACACCCGAGCTGGAGATGCGGGCGTCGCAGCACACGACCGGGATCCCGGGGTCGAGGTCGATGGCCGCGCGCACCTCGGCCGGGTCGTAGCGGTACGAGCCGTCGAACTCGTTGACCGCGACGATGAACGCGAGACCGCGCTGTTCGAAGAAGTCGACGGCGGCGAAGCAGTCCTCCAGGCGCCGGGTGTCGGCGAGGACGACCGCGCCGAGCGCGCCGTCGGAGAGCTCGTCCCACATGAACCAGAACCGCTCCTGCCCGGGTGTGCCGAACAGATAGAGCACATGGTCCGGATCCAGGGTTATGCGGCCGAAGTCCATCGCGACGGTCGTCTCGACCTTGTTCTCGATCCCGTCGAGCCGGTCGGTCGAGGCACCGACCGTGGTCAGCAGTTCCTCCGTACTGAGCGGCGCGATCTCGCTCACCGCGCCGACGAACGTCGTCTTGCCGACCCCGAACCCTCCCGCCACGAGGATCTTGAGCGCGGTGGGGAAGGGGTCAGAGCTGTCGTCGTAGTCCATCGAGCACTGCCTCCAGAAGGGACCGGTCAGTGGGGTTGTGGTGGAACTGAGGGGGCTTGGTGGTCAGCGCCCCGCAGTCGACGAGGTCCGACAGCAGCACTTTGGTGACCGCCGCCGGCAGCTTCAGATGGGCGGCGACCTCCGCGACCGAGACGGGTGCCCGGCAGCGTTCGAGCGCCTGGCTGTGCTCGGGGCCGAGGTAGCCGAGGGGAGTGGCTCCGGTGGCCATGACCTGGGAGAGGAGGTCGAGCGCGGTGCTCGGCCGGGTCCGGCCGTCGCTGACGGTGTAGGGGCGCACGAGGCGTCCCGCCGCGTCATCGAGCCAGGGCCCGTCGCCGGCCGCGGCCGCGCTCAAGACCTCATCGCCGACGGTTCGACGGCGTGCTGCCGGGGCGCGGTGACCAGATAGGGGCGGACGCTCTTGACCAGCATCGCCATCTCGTAGCCGAGGACGGCCGCGTCGGCCTCCCGGCCCGCGAGCACGGCGAGACAGGTTCCGGAGCCCGCCGTGGAGACGAACAGCAGGGTCGAGTCGAGTTCGACCACGACCTGGCGCACCTCGCCGCCGTCGCCGAAACGTACGCCCGCGCTGCGTCCGAGGGCGTAGAGGCCACAGGCGAGGGCCGCCATGTGGTCGGCGCTGTCCGGGTCGAGGCCGTGGACGGACTTCACGAGCCCGTCGCTGGAGAGCAGTACCGCGCTGGTGGTGTGGGGTACGCGCTGGACAAGGCCGCTCATCAGCCAGTCGAGGTCGGACACGTGGCCGGTGGGCGCATCGCTCGCCATGGGGGATCGACTCCTTGAGGTACGAAGGTCTGCGGGAGCGGTGGGGGTGGGTGCGGGGGTGGTCATCCGGCCGGTGCGCTCCCGTCGTGCCGGGTGGTGGTGGGGTCGTGGCGGGACGCGAGGTCGTGGGCTCCTTGCGGTGCCGGTGCGTGTGTCGCGCGCGCCACGCCCCGGCGGGCCGGCGGTGTGCCGTCCGCCAGGGGTACGTCCAGGGGGTCGCGGCCGTCCGCGGGGTGGCCCGTGGTCAGGTCCCCTCGGGCCCGGCTGGCGCTGTCGTCGCCGGGGGCCTCCGAGCGCGTCCGGTCGGGGAAGGAGGCCGGTGCGCCCGGCCGGGCCGTGGCGGAGGGGACCCGGGACTGCTCCGGCCCTTGCTGGTCCACCGGCTCCGCGTGTGCGGTCTCCGCGAGCCCGATCCCGCGCTGGAAGGCCGCCATGAGCCCCGGGTCGTGCCCGACGTGGTGCTGGGTGTCCGGGCGGGGCGCCTGCCCTTCGCGCAGTTGCGGAACGAGGTGCTCCTGGGCGCGCCGCTTGGGCAGGCTGGGCTTGCCCATGGTGCCGCGGACGACACCGGCGCGCGGGGTGGGCGGCAGGGCCGCGTTCTCGGCGGCGGTGAGGCGGTCCTCGGGGCGGATGCCGGGCAGGGCCTCGGCGGGATTGGGCCGTTCGGCACGGGCGCCGCGCACCGGAAGCGCTCCGGCAGCGCGCGCCCCGGCCGCCGCGTCCGCGCCCCGCTCCGGTGTCCGTTCCCGTCGTACGGGCTCGGCCGGGGCCTCCCGTGACAGCTCGCGCGGCGACTGCCGGGGCACCACGGGAGCCGCCGGGCGGCCGCCGGGAAGCGCCGGGAGCTGCGCGGACGGCGTGTGGGCGGGCCCGGTTCCGAGGGCCGGCCGGTGCCCGCCGTTCGTCCCGGCCGGCGGCGCCTGGGTCAGGCCCGCGTCCTCGGCGGCGTCCGGCGCCGATCCCAGCAGGCCCTGCGGGACCACGAGGACGGCCTGGACACCGCCGTAGATGTTGCTCTGGAGCCGTACGTGGATGCCGTGCCGGCGGGCGAGCTGCGAGACGACGAACAGGCCGATGCGCCCGTCCTGGAGAAGGCCCGCGACATTGACCTGGTCGGGGTCGGCGAGCAGGGCGTTCATCCTGTCCTGCTCGGCGGCCTGCATGCCGAGGCCGCGGTCCTCCACCTCGATGGCCAGGCCCGAGGTGACGAGGTCGACCCGCAGCAGCACCTGGGTGTGCGGGGCGGAGAACACGGTGGCGTTCTCGACGAGTTCGGCGAGCAGGTGGATCACGTCGGCGACGGCGTGGCCGCGCAGGGTGCCGTCGATCGGGGGCACGAGCTTGACCCGCGAGTACTGCTCGACCTCGGCGATCGCGGAGCGCAGCACCTCGGTCATGGAGACGGGGTTGCTCCACTGACGGCGTGAGACGGCGCCGCCGAGCACGGCCAGGTTCTCGGCGTGGCGTCGGATCCGGGTGGCCAGGTGGTCGACGTGGAAGAGCCCCTTGAGGAGGTCCGGGTCCTCGATCTCGTTCTCCAGCTCGTCGAGGATGGAGATCTCGCGGTGCACGAGGGACTGCAGGCGCCGGGCCAGATTGACGAAGACCTCGACCTTCTGGTCGCTGCCCGCCCTGCTGGAGAGCTGCGCGGCCTGCACGACGGCCGCGACGGCGCCGTCGTGGGCGCGCGAGAGGTCGGCGGCGAGCAGCTCGAAGTCGTCGGCGTCCGCGGGCGGGCGGCGGCGCTTCTTGCGCGCGGGCGGGTCCTCGCCGCGGCGCAGCCCCTCCACGACGTCGCGCAGGTCGGATTCGGTGCGGGCGCTCGTGCGGCGGAGGGCTCCTATGCGTTCCCGTACGGACGTGGCGGCGCGGTCGGCGGCCACGGCGGCGATCAGGATGCCGGCCAGGGCGACGCCCACCGCTCCGGCGAGGACGGCCCACAGGACGGGGCCGGGCCGGGCGCCGGTGGAGCGGACGGTGAACAGGACGGCGGCGCACGCGCTGAGGGCCACGGCGGTCGGCGGCAGGACCGCGAGGCGCAGGAGCTGGTGCCGCAGGTGCGTCTCGGGCGGCGCGAGGGTGGCGCGGGCGGCCGGACGGCCGTGCCGCCCGCCCTCGCGGCGGTCTGCGCGTGCGGCCGGTGCGCGGAGGTGAGACATCGGCGTCCTCGTACTGGATGCGTCGGGGGCGTGGAGCTCCCGCGGTTCCGCGACTCGGGCGTGTGCCATCGCGGTGCCGGTCGAGAGAGCCGAAAAATTCGGCCCTGCGTCGCCCGTCGGCAACTGACAGTAGTCGCCAACGCATCATGTGCGGTGGGCTGTTGACAAACTCCGTCAGGTAGCGTCCCGCTCTGGTATGAGGCCTCGTACGACTGACCGATAACCCCGTCGGACACGCGTTCACACCGGGCCCTGGATCCGATCAGAGCTGGTCGGAAGCGGTCGCAAGCAAACAGCGAGGGCCGGGGAGCGTTGTGCTCCCCGGCCCTCGCATCCGATCGGTGGATCAGCCCGCGGGCACCGTTTCGGGCTCCCCGGTGCCTTCCGTCGAGTCGTCGGCGATGTCACCCGGCGTATCGATCACGGTTTCCTCGACGGCCGGCCAGCCGCCCTTCGGCGCACGTGCCACACCACGCCACCACGGCTCGGAGGGGACGGTCTCGGCGGTGGGTTCGAAGGGCTCTCCGGGGCGGGGCAGCGCGACCCGCGCTCCGACCGCGCGGGCGGCGGCCAGCGTGCCCTCGCCCGGGTCGGCCCAGGCGTGGGTGGAGAGGTTGAACGTCCCCCAGTGGATCGGCAGCATCACTCCGGAGGGCACCCCGCCCTGGAGGTCCAGGTGGGAGCGCATCCCCTCCTGGGGCGTCATGTGGATGTCGGGCCAGAAGTCGCTGTACGCGCCGATCTGGATCATCGTGGCGTCGAACGGGCCGTGGGTGGCGCCGATGTCCTTGAAGCCCTGGAAGTAGCCGGTGTCGCCGCTGTGGTAGATCCGGTGTTCGTCGCCCTCGGCGACCCACGAGGCCCACAGGGTGTGCTGGGTGTTGCGCAGGCCGCGCCCGCAGAAGTGGCGCGCCGGTGTCGCCGTCAGGGTGATCCCGCCGACCCTGGTCGACTCGTGCCAGTCCAGCTCACGGATCCGCTCGGCCGCGATGCCCCAGTGCTCCAGGTGGGCCCCGACGCCCAGCGGCACGGCGAACACCGTGTCCGTGCCGCCCAGCGCCTTGATCGTGGGCATGTCGAGATGGTCGTAGTGGTCGTGCGAGATCACCACGACGTCGACCGGGCCGAGCGCGGCGAGCGGCAGCGGAACCGGGTGCAGCCGCTTGGGGCCGGCGAAGGGGAAGGGGGAACAGCGGTCGCCCCAGACCGGGTCGAACAGCACGCGGTGGCCGTCGATCTCGGCGAGGACGCTGGAGTGCCCCATCCAGGTGAGCCGCAGTCCGGTCGCGGCGGGCCTGGCCAGGTCGGCGAGTGTCGTCGCGTGCACGGGCACGGTCCCGGCCGGGGAACGGTGGGCGCGCTCCTCGCTGCGGAAGTAGACCTTCGCGAACTCCACCATGGAGCCGTCGGGGCGGGTACGGGCGGTCTCCGGGTTCTGGAACACTCCGTCCGCGAAGTTCGGCGAGTTGCGGATGCGCCGCATGCGCGCACCAGCCGGATCCGCGCCGAAGGCGGCGGGCCGCAGCGCGCGAAGCCCGGAGCTCAGGGTACGGAAACCGGTCACGGATACCTCCAGATGGAGTCGGTCAGACTTTCATTATGGCCGTCGCCTCTGACAGCGCCGGGTCACCCGGTCACAACGCGAAGTCCGTGGCCCTGGTTCCGTAGGTGCCAACCCCGCCGCACCCCCGCTTCTTCCGCCCCGGTGAAGCGTTCTGGGCGCCGTCGTGCCCGTGGCGACGCCGGTACCGCGCGTTGACACGACCCGGCACGCCTTCCGATACTGACTCATGATTCAGTAGAGACCACGCGCCCCGGTGGCCCGGGAGCCGCACCGGCCCGTCCACGTCTGGAGACACCGTGTCCGACCTCCCCGCCGAACCGGCCAGGGCCGAGGGCGCCTCGTACGCCGCCGGGTGTGCCGTCGCCGTCGCCGTCGCGCGGAGCGTGTGATGGGCGAGATGCTCACCGGCGGCGAGGCCCTCGTCCGCGCCCTGTCCGGACACGGCGTGACCCGCGCCTTCGGCATTCCCGGTACGCACAACCTGGAGATCTACCGCCACCTGTCCGCTTACGGCGTCCGGCACGTTCTGACGCGTCACGAACAGGGCGCCGGATACGCCGCCGACGGCTACGCGCGCGTGACCGGGCGTCCCGGCGTCGTGATCACCACGACCGGACCCGCCCTGCTGAACGCGGCGGCCGCCGTCGGCCAGGCCTATTCCGACAGCGTGCCGCTGCTCGTCGTCTCCCCCGGGATGCCCCTGCGTCACCCCCGGCTCGCGACCGGCCTGCTGCACGAGACGCGCAGCCAGACGGAGGCCCTGCGGGGCGTGGCCGCGTTCAGCCACCGCGTGTCCTCGGTCGCCGAGATCGACGCGGCGGTGGCACGCGCCTTCACCCTGTTCCGCACCGGCCGGCCGCGCCCCGCGCACATCGAGATCCCGCTCGATCTGCTGGAGGCCGCCGAGGAAGCGGCTCCCGCGCGCATCGCCCCTCCCGTCCTTCCCCTCGCTCCGGCGCCCCTCTCCGTGGAGCGGGCCGCCGAGGCGCTGCGCGAGGCACGCCGTCCGGCGCTCGTGCTCGGCGGCGGAGCGCGCGGCGCGGCCGCCCCTGGCCTGGCCCTCGCCGAGAGGCTCGGCGCTCCCGTCCTCACCACGGCCAACGGCAAGGGCATCGTCGCGGAGACCCATCCGCTGGCCGTCGGCGTGTCGCTGCACAGCCCCGCGGTCCGGGACTGGCTCGCGGAGCGCGACGCCGTACTCGCCGTGGGCACCGAGCTCGCCGAGTCCGACTTCTGGTCCGCGCCGCCCGCCCTGAACGGCACGCTGATCCGCGTGGACATCGACCCGGACCAGATGTACGCGGGTCCGGCCGCGGACGTCGCGGTCGTGGGCGACGCGCTGCCGTCCCTGACGGCGCTGCTCGCCGCTCTCGGGGAACCAGGCGGTACGCGGGAACCAGGCGGTACGCACCGGCACGCGCGCGTGCCCGGCGCCGTCGAGGGACCCCGTGGCGGACACCCGCACGCGCGTGTGCCCGACGAGGACCCCGTCCGGCGGGCGGCGGCACTGCGGGCCGCGCGGAACGCCGAGACCGCCGGGCGCGACGCCCGCTGGATCCCGTACCTGCGGGCGATCCGTTCCGTCCTCCCCGAAGACGCCGTGATCACCTCGGACAGCGCCCAGTGCTGCTACTACGGAGCACTCCCCCACCTCCCGCTCGGCCCCGCGGGCCGCTATCTTCACCCGACCGGCTACGGCACCCTCGGCTACGCTCTGCCCGCGGCGATCGGAGCCAAGGCCGCGTGCCCCGGCCGCGAGGTCGTGGCGCTCAGCGGGGACGGCGGCCTCCAGTTCACCGTGCAGGAACTGGCGACCGCGGCACAGCTCCGCCTCCCGCTGCCCGTCGTGGTCTTCGACAACGGCGGCTACGGGGAGATCCGCGACGAGATGGCCGCCCGGGGCGACACGCCCACGGCCGTCGACCTCGCTCCGGTCGACCTGCCCGTCCTGGCCCGCGCCTACGGAGGACAGGGCACGCACGCGTACACCCCGGACGAGCTGGGCGCCGCGCTCGCCGAGGCGCTGCGCACCCCCGGCCCCACCCTGATCGCCGTCCCCGAGGAGACCCGATGACCGCCGCCCCCCTGATGACGCTCACCTGGACGGACCATGTCACCGGCCGTCCGGGGTTCCTCGTCGTCGACCGGCTCGTGCGGGGCGTCTCCAGCGGCGGTCTGCGGATGCGGCCCGGCTGCACGCTGGAGGAGGTCACCGGGCTCGCCCGCGGCATGACCATGAAAGAGGCGCTGCACTACAACCCCGAGGGCCGGTACATCCCGCTGGGCGGCGCCAAGGGCGGGATCGACTGCGATCCCCAGGACCCGGCGGCGTACGGACTGCTGGTGCGCTACCTGCGCGCCATGCGGCCCTACATCGAGAGCTTCTGGACCACCGGCGAGGATCTCGGGCTCAGCCAGGACCTGGTCGACCGGGCCGCCGGGGAGGCGGGCCTCGTCTCGTCCATCCAGGCCGTGTACCCGCTGCTCGACGACGAGGTGGCGGCCCGGCGGCGCCTCGCGGACGCCTTCGCGGTCGAGGTGGACGGCATCGGCCTCGACGAACTGGTCGGCGGCTGCGGGGTCGCCGAGTCGGCGCTCGCCGCGCTGGACCGGGCCGGCACCCCGTACGCGGGAACGCGTGTCGCCGTGCAGGGACTCGGCACCATGGGCGGGGCCACCGCGCGCTTCCTCGCGCGCGCGGGACTCAAGGTCGTGGCCGTCGCCGACGTCAAGGGAACCATCGCGAACCCGGACGGCCTCGACGTCGAGGCATTGCTCGCGGCGCGGGACTTGTACGGGACGGTCGACCGCGCGGTGCTGCGCCCGGCCGACCGCGAACTCCCCGGTGACGCCTGGCTGTCCGCCGATGCCGAGGTGCTGGTGCCCGCCGCGGTCTCGTACGCGATCGACACGGCGAACCAGCGGGAGATCAAGGCCCGTTGGATCGTCGAGGCGGCCAACATGCCCGTTCTCGCGGACGCGGAGCAACTGCTCGCCGCACGCGGGATCACCGTCCTGCCGGACGTCGTGGTCAACTCCGGCACGAACGCGTGGTGGTGGTGGACCCTGTTCGGCGACATCGGCGCCGACGCGGACGAGGCGTTCGCCCACACCCGGCTTTCCATGCGCGCCCTGATCGACCGGACGCTCGCGCGCGCGGAGGCCGACGGCACGACCCCGCGGGCCGCCGCCCACGCCATCGTCACCGACCGGCTCCCGGTCATCGCGGAGCGGTTCGGCTGGTACCGCTGAGGACCCGGTCACGACCAGCCGCACGCGCGCTTGACGCGTACTCACGAGGATCGTGACCCGTGCCCACGAGGAGGGCCGCATCAAGGCGGACCACCAGTTCGCCGACCGACGGCGGGCGGGGCCGGCCGGAGTCCGCGGGAGCCGCTCCGGGACGCCGCCGCTCCCGCAGGGCTTCCGGCGAATGGGCTGTGTAGGGTTGCCGCGTGGCGAGAGTCCGGTTGAGTGTGGCGGAGCGGCGTGAGGAGTTGCTGCGGGCCGCCGTCGAGCAGATCGAGGCGCGGGGCGTCGCGGCGGTACGGATCGCCGACGTGGCCTCGGTTCTCGGCGTGAGCAACGCGCTGGTGCTGTACCACTTCTCGACGAAGGAGAAGCTGGTCGCCGCCGCGTTCACCCACGCCGCCGAGGACGACCTCGCCCATCTGCGCAAGCTGCTCGGCCGTCGCACGACAGCGCTGCGCCGCCTTCGTGCCGCCGTGCGCTGGTACGCCCCGACCGGACAGGCCAAGGGCTGGCGGCTGTGGATCGAGGGCTGGGCGGTCGCCCTGCGGGAGCCCGCGCTGTGTGAGGTCACCCGCGGCCTCGACCGGCAGTGGAAGGCCGCCATGACCGAGGTGATCGCGGAGGGTGTGGCCGCCGGCGAGTTCCGCTGCCCGGACCCCGCGAGCGCGGTCCTCAGACTCACGGCGCTGCTGGACGGCTTGGCGGTCCAGATGACCGCGTACTCCGGAGCGGTGTCGCGGGCACGCACCCAGGAATGGGCCGACGAGGCCCTCGCCCGCGAACTGGGCCTGGAACGCGCGGCGTTGATGGCAGCGGTGCGCTGACCCTCGCGCGGGGGCGAGGCAGAGGCGGGGTGCGTCGAACGGCCTCGGATCGCAATCTGGCCCCGGCCCCCGACCCGAACTCGGACCCCGACCTGGCCTCGGGTCCCGACCTCGACCCGACCTCGGGTCACGAACCCGCCCCGGATCCCGGCCCGACCTCGGGTCACGAGCCCGACCCGGATCCCAACCCGGCCTCGGGTCACTACTCCGCCCCGGATCCCGACCTGGCCTCGGGTCACTACCCCGACCCGGCCCCCAACCCGACCTCGGATCACGGCCCCGACCCCGGCCCGGCTCCTCCCGCGTATCGCGCCTCACCCGACTCCACTGTTCGGACCGTGGCGACGGCGATCGTCCCGGAGCCGCCGGAAGCGAGTGGCGCTCCTGAACGCCCTGGGCGGGTGCGGCCGCGCTACGGGCACTCGGTCCCGGCCGGTCGGACCGGTCCCGGACGAGGTGCCAGTCGGCCGGTCGGCCCGGCCCCGCCGACCGAGCCGGTCCCGCCGGCTGAGGAATCCTGCAGGCCGTGCTGGTCCGCCGGCCGAACTGGTCCACCGGCCAAGGCGGTCCGGCCCGGTCAAGCCGGGACCGCCACCGCAGCCGGGCTCGCCGACCGTGCCGGTCCCGTCGGCCAAGCCGGGCTCGCCGGCCAAAGCCGGTCCCGCCGCCAGAGTCGGTGACGCCCGCCCAACCGGGACCGTCGGCAGGGCCGGTAGCGGCTCAGGCCACCGACTCGATGCGCAGCTTGATGTCGTCCGGGGACAGGGCCCCCTTGGCCGAGACGTGATCGCCCGAGGACTCCCCGCGCAGTCGCCGTCCGATCCACGGGACCAGATACTCGCGCGCCCACTGGATGTTGTCGCGGCGCACCTCCAGCGTGCCGCGCGGCGGCAGGGGCGGCCAGGGCTGGTCCGGGTCGGCCGGGACCTCGAGGCCGAGTACCTGTCCGGCACGGAGCGCCACCCGGGTGTGCCCCTCGGGCGAGAGGTGCAGCCGGTCGCCGTCCCAGGCCCGGCGGTCCTGGACCGTCTTCAGGGACCAGAGGTCGAGGACGGGACAGCCGTAGCGGTCCGCGATGGCCCGCACATGTCCGTTGTAGGTGGCGATCTTGCCGCGCAGATGCTTGAGCACGGGAACGTCACGGGTGTCGAAGCCGGTCGTCACCATGACGGTGCCGACGGCGGAGGTGAGGTCGGCGATCGCGCGCTCGAAGCGCTCCGCGACCTCGTCGGGGTCGGTGCCGGGGCGGATGATGTCGTTGCCGCCGGCGCAGAACGAGACCAGGTCCGGGCCGAGTTCCTTCGCCCTCTGGAGCTGGGACTCGACGATCTGGTCGAGCAGTTTGCCGCGCACGGCGAGATTGGTGTAGTCGAAATCGCCCTCGGGCCTGCGGTCCGCGAGAAGTACCGCGAACCGGTCGGCCCAGCCGACGAAAGCTCCGTCGGGCCCGGGGTCGCCGACGCCCTCGGTGAAGCTGTCCCCCACCGCCACGTACGACCCGATCACTGATCTCTTGTCACTCTTCGAATCGTCTGCCACATCAAGCATGATTCACCTATTGATGTGAGCTACGCGACCGTAGGGAAGGGTTGACGGACGGTGAGATAAGCCACTCGCCAAGCATTGGTCAACTCTGGAATAAGGCCCGCGTCAAGGATGTTGAGGCAGCGATCGACTCGGGGCCGCGCCACGGGAACACCGAAGGCCGGACCCAGGGGATCATGGGGTCCGGCCTTCGGAGATCTTCCTGCCGTCAGGAGCAGGAGGAAAAGGGGCGTCAGCCCACGGCGACACCGTGCGAGCGCAGGTACGCGACCGGGTCGATGTCGGAGCCGTAGTCCGGCGTGGTGCGGATCTCGAAGTGCAGGTGCGGTCCGGTCACGTTGCCGGTCGCGCCGGAGAGGCCGATCTGCTGCCCCTCGGTCACGGTCTGCCCCGCCGAGACGGACAGCGACGACATGTGGGCGTACTGGGAGTACTTGCCGTCGGCGTGCTGGATGACGACCTGGTTGCCGTAGGCGCCGCCCCAGCCCGCGGAGACGACGGTGCCCGCCGCGATGGACTTGAGCGTGGTGCCGGTCGGGACCACGAAGTCCACGCCCGTGTGGTAGCCGCTGGACCACATGCTGCCCGCCACCTTGTAACCGGTGCCGACGCTGCTGCTGTCGACCGGCAGGGTGTAGCCGGAGGAGCTGTTGGTGGAGGCCGTGTCGGACGCGGTCGTGTCGTCGGCCGGGGTCGCCTGGGCGGGCTTCGCCGAGGTGGTCGTCCGAGTGGCCGACTGCGTCGCCGAGTGGGCGGCGGAGGCGGCCTTCTTGCCGAGCGACAGCTTCAGACCGGGGTGGATCAGCGACGGGTCGCTGCCGATCGCGGAGCGGTTGTCCGCGTAGATCTTCTTCCAGCCGCCGCCGACGTTCTGCTCGTCGGCGATCTTCGAGAGGTAGTCACCGCGCTTCACCGCGTACGTCTTGACCGCGGCGGTCTTGGCGGACTTCTCGGCGGGGGCGGCGGTCGCGGCCTTCTCGACATGGTGCGCGACGGCGGTGGCGGGGGTCGCGGCCTGGGCGCCCGACGCTCCCATCAGGGGCAGCGCGAGTGCGGCGCCACCGGTTCCGGCCACGGCTATCGAGCGGGTGAAACGCAGGGACTTGGGACGGCGGTGCTTACCCTTCGCGGGCATGACGAATTCCTCTCCGGCGCCTGCGGGGTGAGCTGTCGGGTGCGGGCTGGAGATGCCCGGCCGCTGCTGCGCGGCTGTACCCCTAGCCTGTTCCGGAGACCGGACCAGGCACGGAACCTGTGGGTCCCCCGCTCCTGCCGTGTACGGGTGAGTGTGCGGATTCCGGGCGGCGGCAGGATTGGGCGTCCGTCCGGATTGAGGCAGAACGTAAGCGAGATGAGAGCGCGTCGACAACTATGGGCGGTTTCTGTGCGCTCGCCTTTCTTGATCCATGCGGAAATCGTCGTCACCCTCCGTGGAGTGACGATCTTCCGGACCTCTCAACCCGCCCGTGAATCCTGGCGGGTTGAGAAATGAGGACGGCAACGCATCGTCACGAATATGACGCTCCTCACGCGACTCGCCCCAGGGTGCCCTATTCCAGGGCCAGTTGTAACGAAGGTGCCTATTCGGACAGAAAGGTCAGATGCGACGCAGGCGGATATCCGGCACATCCGGATCTCTGTATGAGGCGGCACGCAAAACGGCACACTCGCAATGCCGCATTTCATAGCAATTGCCCTGCAGGCCTCACGCGACGAGAAGGGTGCGACCAGCCCGACGGTCGGCCTCGCACATTTATCGAACGGGCATTCGATCCAGTGAGCTGTGGAGCACCGCTTCCAGGGCTTTCCGTACGCGAGAAGGCCGCCTGTGGACAACTCATTGCCCGAGGAACCTATGTCGTATCGTCGACAGCGCAAGCCGGTACAACTGCCGACGAGCGGCGCCGAGTCCAGCCCGGCGACGCCGACGGCCGAATGGGAGGAGCCCCCGTGACGCAGCAGGTCCCGTCGACCGAGCCCGAGCTCGGCGGAGTGCGGAACTTCCGCGACGTGGGCGGACTGCCCACCGCGGACGGCCGGCGAGTGCGCTACGGGCATCTGTTCCGCAGCGGCCACCTCGCGCACGCCACGGAGGAGGACGCCGCGTTCCTCGCCTCCCTGGGTCTCCACACGATCTTCGACTTCCGCAACGCCGCGGACCAGAAGCTGGAGGGCCCGGACGTCGAACTGCCGGGCGTGCGGAACGTGAACCTCCCGCTGAGCGACCCGGCGGACGGCAGCGAGTTCTGGAAGATGGTCCGCGACGGCGACATCGACCAGCTTCGCGGGCTCCTCGGCGACGGCAAGGGCGCCAACCGGATGATCAACTCCTACCGCACGATCATCAGGGAACGCACGGCCGAGCACGCGCAGGTGCTGCACGCCCTGGCCGACGACAGCGTGCCCGCGCTGATGCACTGCGCGGCGGGCAAGGACCGCGCCGGGCTGTCCATCGCGGTCACCCTGCTCGCCCTCGGCGTCGAGCGCGAGGCGATCGTGACCGACTACCTGGAGTCGAACGCCGCCCACCGCCGCTACAAGGTCCACCGCAGCGGCTCCTCGGCCGGCACCTACTCCCCCGAGGTCATGGAACTGCTCAGCCCGCTGTTCGACGCGCGCGCCGAGTACCTGACAGCCGCCTTCGAGACGATCGAGGAGAACTGGGGCAGCGTCGAGGCCTACCTGGAACAGGGGCTGGGGCTCACGCCGGAGCTCCGGGAGCGCCTTCGCGCGCGGCTCCTGGACTGAGCCGAAGCCACGCTCCCCGACCCGGGCGCTACTGGTTCTGCGCGCCCAGCGTGAAGAGCAGGTAGATGAAGGCCGCGAACAGGTGGCCGACGGCGACGTAGATGATCAGCCGCACCCACAGGGCGCGAGGGAACTTGTCCTCCATGGACCGGCGGCGTTCCGTGGGTTCGGTCATGACGTCTCTCCCGGGGTGGGGTGGCCCGTCGCCGGGCCGAGGCACAGCGCGGCGACGGGGCTCTGCAGCAGGGTGTGTACGAAGAGGAGATCGGCTCCGTCGCGCTCGGCGGCGGCGATGCGGTGCGGGGTCAGCGAGTCGAAGTGGGCGCTGTCTCCCGGCGCGAGGATGTGCGCGGTGTCCCCGAGGCGCAGACTGAGCCGCCCCTTGAGGACGTACAGCCACTCCTCGCCCGGGTGGACGCGCACGATGTCGCCCTGGGAACCGTAGGGGACGTGCACACGCAGGGCCTGCATGCCGCGGCCCGCGGAGCCCGCCTGCCAGTAGGTCCAGCCGCCCGCCGGGGCCGGCTCCATTTCGGCGGCCCGTACGACCGCGTCACGGTCGGGGACCGTCTCGCCGAGCAGTTCGGAAACCGTCGTACTGTAGACACGGGCCAGCGTGAGCAGCATCGGCAGCGAGGGCTGGCGCTGCCCGGTCTCCAGCCGGGACAGATGGGCGGGCGAGAGTCCGGCGGCGCGGGCGGCGGCCTCCAGCGTGAGAGACGCGCCGCGGCGCAGGGCGCGGAGCCGGGGCGCCACGGCGTGCAGCTCGGCGGACGGCTCTTCGGCCGTCCCTGGATCGGCAGTGCTCATGGAACCATTGAGCCAAACAATTGCCTCTGGGGCAATATTATTGCCCCAGAGGCAAAAGCCTCGCCGGACACGATCCATCTCGCCCGGCCGCATCCCCGCCGGTCGCCGGCCGCACCCGCACCGCCTCGCCGGCTGCCGGCCGCACCCGCACCGCCCGCGGCGGGCCGTCGGTCCGGCCGGGTCTCAGCGGTTCGCCACCGCCTGCTTCACCAGCGTCTTCCCGAAGTCCCACATCAGCCCGCCGCCGTTGTGCGCGTCCTCCATCACCGCGGTGAAGGCCTCTACGAACCGGTCGACATCCCGCTCGTCGATGACCAGCGGCGGGATCAGTTTGATCACCTCCAGGTGGTCGCCGGAGACCTGGGTGAGGATGCGGTGCCGCTGGAGCAGCGGTACGACGACCATCTGCGCGAACAGCCCCTTGCGCGCGGCCTGCAGCATGGTCCAGCGGCTGCGCAGCTTGAGCGACGCGGGCCGCCCGAACTCGATGCCGATCATCAGACCCCGCCCGCGCACCTCGCTGAGCAGTTCGTAGCGGTCGACCAGGGCCGCCAGCCGGGATTTCAGCAGCTCTCCGGTGACGCGCGCGTTCGCGACGATCTGTTCGTTCTCCATCACGGAGAGCACCGCGAGACCCGCCGCCATGGCCTGCGCGTTGGAGCCGAAGCTCGCGGAGTGCACGAGGACCCGGTCCATGGAGGAGTAGACCTTCTTGAAGATCCAGTCCTTTCCGAGGGTCGCGCCCACCGGCACATAGCCGCCGGAGAGCGCCTTGGCGACACACACCAGGTCCGGTTCGACCCCCTCCTCGTGCTGGTAGGCGTAGAAGTCCCCGGTCCGGCCGAGGCCGGTCTGCACCTCGTCCGCGATGAGCAGCGCCTTCTGCCGGTGCAGCAGTTCCTGGGCGGCGCGCAGATATCCCGGCGGGGACTCGTGGACGCCCTTGCCCTGGATCGGCTCCACGATGAGCGCGGCGACATCGCCCTTCTTCAGCTCCCCGGCCAGGGCGTCGAGATCGCCGAGCGGGACGGCCGTGTCGGGCAGCAGCGGCGCGAAGCCGTCGCGGAAGCCGTCCTCGCCGTTCACCGACAGGGAACCGGTGGTCAGCCCGTGGAAGGCGTGCGCGCAGTACAGGATCCTCGGCCTGCCGGTCGCGTACCGGGCGAACTTCAGCGCGGTCTCGACGGCCTCCGTACCGCTGTTGCCGAAGAACACCCGGTCCAGGTGCGGGCTGTGGGTGAGCAGCCGCTCCGCGAGCAGGCCCGGCAGCGGCTGGCAGTCGAAGCGGGTGAGGTCGGCGAGCGAGGCGTCGAGGACGTCGTGGAGCGCCTGCCGGACGACGGGGTGATGGCGGCCGAGGCCCATCACCCCGAAGCCGGCGAGCATGTCGAGGTAGTCGTCGCCTTCGGCGTCCCAGAAGTGCGCGCCCTCGGCCCGTTCGTAGACCTTGTCGAAGCCGATGGTGTGCAGCATGCGCGGGAGCTGGTGGTTCAGGTACTTCGTGTGCAGTTCGTAGCGCTCGGCTCCGCGCTCGGCCAGGAGTGCGCCGAGGTCGAACTCCCCCTTCTGGGCAGGGTCGGTCATTCCTGTTTCTCCTTGGGCGACTCTTCCTCGGCCGGCCTGTCGGCGGCCTCCGTCAGCTCGTACGCGGCCTTGGCCCGCTCGTCCCTGATGGCCAGCCCGGCGCTGATCCGTCCGGCGATCTCCACGGGCGTGAGCCCGATGTCGGCCAGCACCTCGGCCCGTTTGGCATGCGCGAGGAACTGCTCGGGGATGCCGAACCGCCGTACGGGCACGTCGACTTCGGCGTCCCCGAGGGCCAGCGCGACGGCGGCGCCGACGCCCGAGGCCCGGCTGTTGTCCTCGACGATGGCGACGAGCCGATGGGCGGCGGCGAGGCCGGGCAACTCCGGGTCGACGGGCTTGACCCAGCGCGGGTCGACGACGGTGCAGCCGATGCCGCGGGACTCCAGCAGGTCGGCGGTCTGGAGGCAGACCGGGGCCATGACGCCGACCGCGACGAGCAGGACCTCGGGGCGCTCGCCCCGGTGCAGGACGTCGAGCCCGCCCACCCGGTCCACGGCGGGAACGACCGGACCGACGGACTCCTTCGGGAAGCGGATCAGGGTCGGCGCGTCGTCCACCGCCACCGCCTCCCTGAGCTGGGCCTTGAGCTGGTCGGCGTCGCGCGGCGCGGCGATCCTGAGACCGGGGACGACCTGGAGGATCGACATGTCCCACATGCCGTTGTGCGAGGCGCCGTCGACGCCGGTGATCCCCGCCCGGTCGAGGACGAACGTCACACCGCAGCGGTGCAGCGCGACGTCCATGAGGAGCTGGTCGAAGGCCCGGTTGAGGAAGGTGGCGTACACGGCGACGACGGGATGCAGGCCGCCGGTCGCGAGTCCGGCCGCCGACACCGTGGCGTGCTGCTCGGCGATGCCGACGTCCCACACCCGGTCGGGGAATCTCTCGGCGAACTTCCCGAGCCCGACCGGATGCAGCATGGCCGCCGTGATGGCCACGACGTCCGCGCGCTCCTCGCCGATCCGGACGATCTCGTCGCCGAACACGGAGGTCCAGGAAGGGCCGTTGGACGGTGCGAGGGGCTCGCAGGTGAGGGGGTTCATCACTCCGACGGTGTGGAAGTGGTCCTCCTCGTGCGCGAGCGCGGGTTCGTAGCCGCGCCCCTTCTCCGTCAGACAGTGGATGAGCACGGGCCCGTGGAAGCGTTTGGCCCGGCGCAGGGCGGACTCCACCGCTCCCACGTCGTGACCGTCGATGGGTCCGACGTACTTGAGCCCGAGGTCCTCGAACATGCCCTGCGGCGCGAAGGCGTCCTTGAAGCCCTTCTTCGCGCCGTGCAGCGACTCGTAGATGGTGTTGCCGACCAGGGGGGTGCGCAGCAGGACCTGCTTGCCCCAGGCGAGGACCTGCTCGTAGCTGTCGGTGGTGCGCAGGGTCGCGAGGTGGTTCGCGAGGCCGCCGATGGTGGGCGCGTACGAGCGTTCGTTGTCGTTGACGACGATGATCAGGGGCCGGTCCTTGGCCGCGGCGATGTTGTTCAGCGCCTCCCACGCCATTCCGCCGGTCAGCGCGCCGTCGCCGATGACCGCGACGACGTGGCCCTTCTCGCCCTGCACCTGGCGGGCCTTGGCGAGCCCGTCCGCCCAGCCGAGCGCCGTGGAGGCGTGGCTGTTCTCGATGACGTCGTGCTCGGACTCCTCGCGGGAGGGATAGCCGGAGAGGCCGCCCTTGCCGCGCAGCTTGGAGAAGTCCTGACGTCCGGTCAGAAGTTTGTGTACGTAGCTCTGATGGCCGGTGTCCCACAGGATGCGGTCCAAGGGCGACTCGAAGACCCGGTGGAGGGCGATGGACAGCTCCACCACTCCCAGATTGGGTCCGAGGTGACCTCCGGTCCTGGCGACCGCGTGTACCAGGAACTCCCTCACCTCTTCGGCCAGTTCGCCGATTTCCGCCTCGGACAGCGCCTTCAGGTCGCGTGGTCCCCGGATGTTCTCCAGAATCGTCACGTCGGGCCCCCTCTCGGTCCGTGCTGATCAGCTCACGGTGACGGCCGGTTCCCCGGACGCGACGCCGTCGTTCTCCATCTGCTCGGCGAGCTTCATCGCCTCTTCGATCAGGGTCTCCACGATCTTCGACTCGGGGACGGTCTTGATGACCTCGCCCCTGACGAAGATCTGCCCCTTGCCGTTGCCGGAGGCGACCCCCAGATCCGCCTCCCGCGCCTCGCCGGGACCGTTGACGACGCAGCCCATGACCGCGACGCGGAGCGGGACCTCCATGCCCTCCAGACCGGCGGTGACCTCGTCGGCCAGCTTGTACACGTCGACCTGGGCGCGCCCGCAGGACGGGCAGGAGACGATCTCCAGGCGCCGCTGCCGCAGTCCGAGCGACTCCAGGATCTGGATGCCGACCTTGCACTCCTCGGCGGGCGGCGCGCTCAGCGAGACCCGGATGGTGTCGCCGATGCCCTCGGAGAGCAGCGCGCCGAACGCCACGGCCGACTTGATGGTGCCCTGGAACGCCGGCCCCGCCTCGGTGACGCCGAGGTGCAGCGGGTAGTCGCAGGCGGCGGCGAGCCGGCGGTAGGCGTTGACCATGACGACCGGGTCGTTGTGCTTGACCGAGATCTTGATGTCACGGAAGCCGTGCTCCTCGAAGAGGGACGCCTCCCACAGCGCGGACTCGACGAGCGCCTCGGGCGTCGCCCTGCCGTACTTCTGGAGCAGCCGCTTGTCGAGGGAGCCCGCGTTGACCCCGATGCGGATCGGGATCCGGGCGTCGCTCGCGGCCCGCGCGATCTCCTTCACCTTGTCGTCGAACTGCTTGATGTTGCCGGGGTTGACGCGGACGGCCGCGCAGCCGGCGTCGATCGCGGCGAACACGTACTTCGGCTGGAAGTGGATGTCCGCGATCACCGGGATCTGCGACTTCGCGGCGATGGTCGCGAGGGCGTCCGCGTCGTCCTGCGTGGGGCAGGCGACCCGGACGATCTGGCAGCCGGACGCGGTCAGTTCCGCGATCTGCTGAAGTGTGGCGCCGATGTCCGACGTCCGGGTCGTGGTCATCGACTGGACGGACACGGGCGCCCCGCCGCCGACCGCCACCGGTCCGACCTGGATGCGCCGCGACACACGGCGCTCCGCGATCGGCCGGACCGGTACCTCGGGGAGGCCCAGGGAAACGGCGGTCATGAGGTCACCCGCGGCTTTCCGTGAAGGTCTCGCGGGCGGCCCGGATGGATTCCTTGAGGGAGCCCATGGTGGCGAGGACGGCGGTGGGCTCGTAGCCGCAGTGGGCCATGCAGTTGGCGCACCTCTCGTCCTTGCCGCGCCCGTAGGAGTCCCAGTCGGTCTCCTCCAGGAGCTGCTTGTACGTCTGCACGTAGCCGTCGCTCATCAGGTAGCAGGGCCGCTGCCAGCCGAAGAGCGAGTAGCTGGGGATCGCCCACGCGGTGCACGGGAAGTCGACCTTGCCCTCCAGGAAGTCCAGGAAGAGCGGGCTCTGGTTGAGCCTCCAGCGGCGCCGGTTGCCGCCCGCGAAGGCCTTCTTGAACAGCTCCCGGGTCTGCTGGACACCGAGGAAGTGCTCCTGGTCGGGCGCCTTCTCGTAGGCGTAGGCGGGCGAGAGCATCATCTCGTCGACCTTGAGGTCGTCGTTGAGGTAGTTCAGCACCTCGATGACGGTCTGCGGGGTGTCGGTGTTGAAGAAGGTCGAGTTCGTCGTGACCCGGAAGCCGCGGCGCTTGGCCTCCTTGATGGCCTCGACGGCCTCGTCGAAGACGCCTTCCTTCGCCACGGACTCGTCGTGCCGCTCCCGCAGCCCGTCGATGTGGACGGCCCAGGCGAAGTACGGCGAGGGCTTGAACTTGTCCATCTTCTTGCGCATCAGCATGGCGTTGGTGCAGAGGAAGACGAACTTCTTCTTCGCCACCAACTGCCGCACGATCTCGTCGATCTGAGGGTGCATCAGCGGCTCGCCGCCGGCGATGGACACCATCGGCGCACCGGATTCGAGGACCGCGCCCACCGCCTGGGCGACCGGCATGCGCTGCTTGAGCACACCGGCGGGGTGCTGGATCTTGCCGCAGCCCTCGCACGCGAGGTTGCACGCGAAGAGCGGCTCCAGTTCGACGAGCAGGGCGAACTTGTCCCGCTTCCGGAGCTTCTGTTCAAACAGGTACGCAGCGACCTTCATGGACTGCCGAAGCGGCATGGCCATACGGCTCACCTCCGAGGGAGCGACAAAGAACGGTGCCATTCGAAAAAAGCGGGAAGCACGGTACGAAGAACGCGGAAGGCTGATATTCCACCGCGAAACGTGCCGATTCGGACGAGTTCATGTTCTGGAGCATCCACGACCACCCGGACGGCCGCAACGGGACGGATCCCCGAGCGGACCGCGCCGAGCAGGGTCGCCGCCGACTCCATGTCGACGGCGATGGCGCCGGTGGCGAGCAGATCGGCCCGCTCGTGACCCCGGACCACATGATCGGAGCCGGTGAGCGGCCCGGTGTGGACGGTGCGGCCCGGCACGGCGCGGGCGAGTTCCTTGACCAGCAGATCCGTGCCCACGCACGGCGTGGTGCCGCCCGGGTCCCGGGTCTCCTCGGCGACGACCAGGTCACCGGGGTGCATGCCCGGGGCGAGCCCCGCGCAGAAGCCGGTCGCGAGCACGGCCGCTCCGGACAGTGCCGGGTCGGCGAGCACCCGGGTGACCGACCGGTCGGCGGCCCTGGGCCCCATGCCGGTGCGCAGTACGGTGACCGGCCCGCCGGCGCCGCTCCGGTCTCCGCTGCGCAGGGCGAGGTGCTCGATGCCGAGCGCGCAGGCGATCAGCAGCGGGGCCGGGGCGGACGTCATGACCATCAGCCCCCCTCGGCAGCGGAGAAGGGCTCTCCGTGGACGTAGCGGCCGAGCGCGGTGAGGGGGAAGACATGGCGGTAGAGGTGGTAGTTGATCGAGAAGTCCCACGGGAAGCCGGTCCCCGTGAAATACGGCTCGTCCCAGGTGCCGTCGGGAAGCTGTGTCTCGGCGAGCCAGACCACCCCCCGTTCGGTGGCCTTGGACTCGCCCTCCCCCGCCGCGAGCAGGGCGAGCAGCGCCCAGCCGGTCTGCGAGGCGGTCGAGGCGCCGCGGCCGCCCCATCCGGCGTTGTCGTCGTAGGAGCGCAGGTCCTCGCCCCAGCCTCCGTCGTCGTTCTGCACGGACTCCAGCCAGGCCACCGCCCGGCGGATCGCCGGGTGCGAGCCGGGCAGTCCCGCCGCCACGAGCGCCGGGACCACCGACCCTGTTCCGTAGATGTAGTTGACGCCCCAGCGCCCGAACCAGGAGCCGTTCGGCTCCTGATGGGAGAGCAGCCACTCGATACCCCGGCGGGTGCGCGGGTCGTGGGTGAGCCCTTCGACGGCCAGCATCTCCACCACGTGTGCCGTCACGTCCGCAGAGGGCGGGTCGATCACCTCCCCGAAGTCGCAGAACGGCAGCCTGTTGGGGAAGGCGCTGGTGTTGTCGACGTCGAACGCGCCCCAGCCGCCGTCCTTGGACTGCATGCCGAGATTCCAGCGGACCCCGCGTCCGATGGCGTTCTCGACGCGGTCCGGGTCGTGGTGCCGGACGCGGCGCAGTGCGAGGACGACCTCCGCGGTGTCGTCGATGTCGGGGTAGTTGTCGTTGTGGAACTCGAACGCCCAGCCGCCCGGCGGCAGTTGGGGCCGCTTCACCGACCAGTCGCCGGGCCGGACGATCTCCTCGCCGAGCATCCAGTCCACGGCCTTGACGAGTTGCGGGTGGTCGGCGGGCACTCCCGCGTCGGCCAGCGCGATGGTGGCGAGGCACGTGTCCCACACCGGCGACTGACAGGCCTCGATCATCCGGGCGCCGTCGTCGCGCCACACGGCGAAACGGTCCAGCGAGGCCAGCCCCTCGCGCATCACCGGGTGTTCGAGGTCGTAGCCGAGCAGATGCAGCGCGATGACCGAGTAGACCGCGGGCGGCTGGATGCCTCCCCAGCAGCCGTCGTTCTCCTGGCGCTCGATGATCCAGCGGCCGGCCGTGTTCATCGCCGCTCCGCGCAGCGCGCGCGGCGCGACCTTGCGGTACTGGTGCAGGGCCTTGTCGAGGCGCTGGAAGACGCCGTCCCAACTGGTCACCGGGGCAAGGGGCCTGGCCGGGTTGGGGCGGTCGGCGTCGGCGTGCAGCTCGTCGAGCGGGAACGGCGCGGGCCGCACCGGACGCTTCGCCGAGACGATGGTGAGCGGCACGATGGTCTGCCGCGCCCAGCACCCGAAGTCGTAGATGTTCAGCGGCATCCACTTGGGGAAGTAGATGAGCTCCGGCGGGAGTTCGGGCAGGTCGTCCCACTTCCACCAGCCGAAGAGGGCGAGCCAGATCCGGGTGAAGACACGGGCCGCGGCGATGCCGCCGTGCTCGCGGATCCACGCGGCGGCCTGCGCCATGTGCGCGGCCTGAGGGTCGTCCCCGGCCATCCGCAGGGCGACGTACGCCTCGATGGTGGTGGAGATCTCGCCCGGACCGCCGTAGAACGAGGCCCAGGTGCCGTCCTCGCGCTGCTCGCCGCGGATGAACAGCGCCGCGCCGCGGGTGGTCGGCTCGTCGCGGATGCCCAGGAACTGGCGGAGCAGGAGATCCTCGGCGTCCATGGTGACGTTCGTCTCGAGGTCGCCCTTCCACCAGCCCTGGGCGTCCTGCCGCGCGAGCAGGAAGTCCGTGGCGCGCTCCACGGCGCGCGTGGCGACGTCTCGGGTCTCGACTGTCCCGGCCGCCTCGGGAGTCGTCTGGTCCTGGTCTTCGCTGGCCGAGGCAGCGCGGGGCGGCAGGGCCCCGGTGCTTCCGTCGGTCGTCGCTGTCATGGCTTCCCCTTCGTGCAGTGGTGTGTCTCTGCTGTGGGTCCGCCGTCGGCCGGTGCGTTCGTTCGGATGGATATCCCCCCGCTCGAACGAGGTTCGAAGCTTGGGGAACGCACCGGCCGGCGACTACGCGAGGTTTATTCGACCGATAACGATCATCTCTTCCGCACGACGACGAAGTCGGCCAGCGCCACGAGCTGGGCGCGGACCTGCTCGGGCATCGGTACGGCGTCCAGCGCCTCGATGGCGATCGCGTGCTGTCGGCGCGCCTCGTCGGCGGTCCACTCGCGGCCGCCCGCCTCCTCGATGAGCGCGGCCCGCACGGCGAACTCCTCCTCGGAGAAGCTGTCGAAGTCGTTGCTCTTGGCGTCGGCGGCCAGCAGCTCGCCCAGCTGGGCGGAGGCCGGTCCGCCCGCGGCGAGCGCGGCCACGACCGGCAGGGACTTCTTGCGCTGGCGCAGATCGCTCCAGGTCTGCTTTCCGGTGGCCTCCGGGTCGCCCCAGATGCCGAGGAGGTCGTCGACGGCCTGGAAGGCCAGGCCGAGGTGGTAGCCGTAGCGCTCCAGCGTGTCGGCGGTGAGGTCGTCGGCGCCGCCGAGGACCGCGCCGATGGAACAGGCGCAGGCGAGCAGGGCGCCGGTCTTGTTGCCCTCCATCTCCAGGCACTCCTCGACGCTGACGCGGTCGCGGTGCTCGTAGGAGATGTCCTGGGCCTGACCGTCGATCAGGGCCCGGGTGGCGGTGGTCAGGCGCCGGGTGGCCCGGCCCGCCTCGACGGTGCCGAGCTCCAGCAGGACCTCGTTGGCCAGCGCGAACAGGGCGTCGCCGACCAGGATCGCCTGGGCGGGGCCGTGCACCTTCCAGACGGTGTCGCGGTGGCGGCGCTGTTCGTCGCCGTCCATCAGGTCGTCGTGCAGCAGCGAGAAGTTGTGCACCAGCTCGACGGCGACCGCGCCGGGGACACCCACCTCGGGGGCCGCGCCGGCGGCCTGCGCGGAGAGCACGGCGAGCGCGGGGCGCACCGCCTTGCCGCCGTCGCCGTCCGCGGGGTTGCCCGCCGCGTCGATCCAGCCGAAGTGGTAGGCGGCGACGGTGTCCATGGGCGGCGCGAGACGGTCGACGGCCGCCTTGAGCACCGGTGTGGCCAGGGTCCGGCCGCGCTCCAGGAGCGCGGTCACGTCCACCGCGTCGGCAGCCGCTTCGGCCGGGGGCACAGTGGGCACAATCTCTCCTCTTGTTACGGAACCGGGGGTGCGGGGACCTGCCATGCTCCGGTCGAGCGTCATGCCGCCTCCTCGAAGAGTCCGAGGAGATGGTCGCGGGGCCGGCCCAGGGCGCCCAGCGCGGCGTCCGCCGCACCGACTCCACTGCGAACCGCACTCTCCATGGTCGCGGGCCACCCTGTGGCGGTCCACGCTCCGGCCAGGTACAGGCCGGGAGCCTTGGTCCGGGCACCGGGCCGCAGCCGCCCGACGCCCGGTGCGGGGGCGAACGTCGCGGTGCGCTCCCGGGTCACGAAGAAGTCCTTGATCCCGGCGCCGCGCGCACCGGGCAGCAGCCGCTCCAGCTCCGGCAGATACCGCTCCCGGAGCACGGCGACGGGCTCGTCGATCTCGTCCTGCGCGGCCGACTGCGACAGCGCGAGGTACTGGCCCTCCCGGAGCCCCGAGGCCTCGGTGCGGTCGAAGACCCACTGCACCGGGGAGCCGAGGGCCGCGAAGAACGGCGCGGTGAGGACCGTGCGGTCGTAGACGACGTGGACGTTGAGGATCGGCGCGGTGCCGATCTCCAGAAGCCGCTCGGGGGCGTCGAGCGCCCCCTCGGGCAGCAGATCGTGGGCCTCGCGCTGGGGTACGGCGAGCACGACGGCGTCGGCCTCGATGCGCTCGCCGGGAACCTGAACGCTCCAACGTCCGTTCTCGTAAGGGGAGACGGAGGTGACGCGTGTACGGATCTCGGTACGTACGCCCGCGGAGTCGAGCGCCTTGCGGGCCAGGGTGTCATGCAGTTCGCCCAGCGGGACGCGAGCCCAGCCGATGTCGGCCGCGCCCGGGTCGGACAGCAGACCCGTCTTGAACACCATCGCGGCGAGCCCGAGCGAGGAGTCCTGGGCCACCGCGTTGAGGGTGGCGACCCCCACGAGGTCCCACAGTGCCTCGACGGCACGTCGCGACTGACCGTGCCCGGCGAGCCAGTCGCCGAAGTTCTGCGCGTCGAGTGCCGGATCGCTGAGGTCCAGGCCCTTGAGCGCGAGCGCGGCACGGCCGACCTTCGCGCGTTCGGCGAGCGAGAGGTGCTGATAGGTCGCGAGGCTGCGCGCCAGGTGCAGCGGTACGGGCAGCGCGGCGCGGCCGATCCTGCCGAGCCGTCGTCCCGGAGGTGCCTCCAGGTCGAGAACGGGCACGTCGAGACGATCCTGCAGAGGTGCGAGCGGGGTCGCGTCGACGCGGTCGAGGAACCAGCGGTAGGCGGTGCAGCAGCGCAGGAAGACGTGCTGTCCGTTGTCCACGGTGAGCTCGCCGCGCTGGAAGGAGAACGCGAGACCACCGAGGCGCGGCCGGCCCTCCAGCAGCGTCACCCGGAGCCCGGCGTCGGCCAGCGCGAGCGCGGCGGTGATACCGGCGAGCCCGCCGCCGATCACCACGGCAGTGGCCCGGCCGGAGTCGTCCGAAGACTCGACCTCGCTCATCACGCACCCTCCCCCGCGGCCGAGCCGTGGCCGTCGAACGCTCCACGGCACGCCGTCTCAGTCAGGGACGCCACCCGGCACCGGAGGGTTGCCTGCCGCTTTTCACCGGCCGCGTCGCCCAGGACGTGTCCGCCTCGACCCGTGATGTCCATCAGACGCGCCTCCGGACCGTGCGGCGGGAGACGTGCCGGGCGTCGAGGCCGGAGAGGCCGCGCACGGCGACGTACGCCTTCTCACGTCCGGGCAGGGACACCCGGCCGCGCAGCACGGCCTCCGGCTCGCGCTCGATGCGGTCGAGGAGCCGCCGGTAGATGCCCGCCATGGCCGCGACGCAGGCGCCGCTGCGCCGGTCCAGCATGGGCAGCAGCCGGTAGCCCTCCGCGAACAGGGCGCGCGCCCGCCGCACCTCGAAGTGCACGAGGCCCGCGAAGTCGGAGCCCTCCGGTGGGGTCGGCCCGTCGAACCCGGCCGAGCAGCCGAACTTGGCCAGGTCGTCGGCGGGCAGATAGGTGCGCCCGCCCTCGGCGTCCTCGCGGACGTCCCGAAGGATGTTGGTGAGCTGGAGCGCGAGCCCGAGCGTGTCGGCGTACTCCGGCGCGCGCTCGGCGCCACGCGCCCCGGGTTCGGTGCCGAAGACCCCGAGCGAGAGCCGCCCGATCGCACCGGCCACGCAGCGGCAGTAGACCTTCAGGTCGTCCCAGGTCTCGTACGTCTCACCGCGTACGTCCATCAGTACGCCGTCGATGAGCTCGTCCAGGCCCCCGAGGGGCACCGGGAAGTACGCGGCGGTGTGGCTGAGGGCGACCGCGACCGGGTCGGTGTCGTCCTCCTCGACGGCACCCGCGCGCACGCGGGCGAGCAGCGCCCGGGTCTCCTCCAGGCGCGTCGCCTTCACGTCCGGCGCCAGCGTGCCGTCGCCGATGTCGTCGACGCGCCGCGAGAACGCGTAGAGCGCCGACATCGCACGGCGCTTGGACGTCGGCAGAAGCCTGATGCCGTACGCGAAATTACGGGCCTGCTGACCGGTCACCGCCTCGCAGTAGCTGTACGCGGCGAGTACCGGTGCGGACACGTGCTGTTCCGACTCCACGGTCCGGATCACCCCTCTCCTCGCAGAGTCACTCCCACCTCGCGCAGCAACTGGAGCTTGCCGGGCTTGGGCGGGCCGGGAAGTACGTCGTATTCGGCGGCGGCGATCGCACGGACCGCCGCCTTCCCCCCCGCGACGAACCCCGCGAGCAGCAGTTTCAGCCTGCCGTGGACGCTACCCACGAGGGGGGTGCCTTCATTCAGGAGGTTCAAGGCGCGTTCTGCTTCGTATGCAACCAGTGCTCGCACCGATGCGCCTGCTGTGGGGGCGGCGAGATCGGATTCGACCACGTGAAAGCGCTTCATGTCCTCGGCGGGCAGGTAGACGCGGTCGCGGCCGAGGTCCTCGGCCACGTCCTGGAGGTGCTCGACGATCTGGAGCCCCGTGCACACCGCGTCGGAGCGGCGAACACGCTCGGGCGTGGAGGTTCCGGTGACGGAGAGGACCAGGCGGCCGACGGGGTTCGCGGAGAGTTCACAGTAGGCGAGCAGATCGTCGTAGGTCTCGTAGCGCGTGACGAGCTGGTCCTGGCGGTTGGCCGCGATCAGGCCGAGAAAGGGCTCGGGGGTCAGACCCGCGCGGCGGACCGTGGGCTGAAGTCCGCGCATCAGGGGGTGGCGCGGGGTCGAGTCGAACACGCGGTGAAGATCGGCTTCGAGTGCGTCGAGCAGGACCAGGCGGTCGTCGGCGTCCGCGGCCGGCACGCCGAGGAGGCGGGCGTCGGCACCGCCGGGGGCCAGATCGCCGTCACCGATGTCGTCCACGAGACGGGCGAAGCCGTAGACGGCCATGAGGTCGTCGCGCCAGGCCCTGGGCAGGAAGAACGGGGCCACGGGGAAGTTCTCGTCCGCGGCTTTGTCGAGGGTGCCGCGCTCCGGATCGCCGGTGCGGGCCGTCCCGGCTTGGGTCACCGCTCGCCGCCCGGCGCGAGGACGGCACACGCATCGCGGAGCTGGAGAGTCACCGTAGCCATTGCCGTCACATCTCCCGTTCTACACTGCCGACCCAACACTGCCCATTTCGGACACGCCGCCCGGAGATCCGCTCAGCGTGACGGTGCCGGGTGTCGCGTATTATCGCCCTACTTGACGCGATTCAGCACCGGTACAGCTTACGTTGTACAACGCGGCACACTCCGCCGGGGTGTCCTGCACATCACAACAACACACCGATTGGCGTCAAGATTCCCTGTGCCGACGGGAGTTGGCGTTTCCCTTGCAGACGCAGGGCCCCGCCGGAGAGTTCCGGCGGGGCCCTGGGCGAATCGGGCTACTTGCCCGTGAACTTCTCGTACTCCTTGAGGACGTCCTCGGTCGCCCCGTCCATGCGCAGCTCGCCGCGCTCCAGCCACAGCACGCGGTCGCAGGTGTCGCGGATCGACTTGTTGTTGTGGCTGACCAGGAACACCGTGCCCGCGCTCTTGCGCAGCTCGCGGATGCGCGCCTCGGACCGCTTCTGGAAGGAGCGGTCACCGGTCGCGAGGGCCTCGTCGATCATCAGGACGTCGTGGTCCTTGGCCGCCGCGATGGAGAACCGCAGCCGCGCCGCCATGCCGGAGGAATACGTCCGCATCGGCAGCGTGATGAAGTCGCCCTTCTCGTTGATCCCGGAGAAGTCGACGATCTCCTCGTAGCGCTCCTTGACCTGCTCGCGGGACATGCCCATGGCGAGACCGCCCAGGATGACGTTCCGCTCACCGGTCAGGTCGTTCATCAGGGCCGCGTTCACGCCGAGCAGCGAGGGCTGGCCGTCGGTGTAGACCTTGCCCTTCTCCGCGGGCAGCAGTCCGGCGATGGCCCGCAGGAGGGTGGACTTGCCGGAGCCGTTCGAGCCGATCAGGCCGATGGCCTCGCCTCGGTAGGCGGTGAAGGAGACACCCCTGACGGCGTGCACCTTACGCACACCGCGTTCCTCGCCGCGCTTGAATATGCGGCTGAGGGCGGCGGTGGCGCTGCCCTTGCCGGTCTTGGCGCCGTTCACGCGGTAGACGATGTGCAGCTCGTCCGCGATGACGGTCGGAATGTGCGACGTCTTGTCGAGCTCAGCCACGGCCGTACCTCTCTTCAGCCTTCCAGAAGTAGACGAAACCGCCGACGGCCGTGACCACGGCCCAGAAGACGGCGATGGCCCACACGTGCGGGGGCAGGTTGGAGGCTCCGTAGCCGTCGATGAGCGCGAAGCGCATCAGGTCCATGTAGACGGCGGCCGGGTTCGCCTGGAGCACCCGGGCGATCCACTCGGGGCGGCCGGCGAGCATGGTGCTGATGGAGAACATGACACCGGAGGCGTACATCCAGGTGCGCAGGAGGAACGGCATGAGCTGGGCGAGATCGGGCGTCTTGGCGCCCATCCGCGCCACGATCAGCGCGAGGCCGGTGTTGAAGAGGAACTGGAGGAACAGCACCGGGACGATCAGCAGCCAGGACAGGCCCGGGTAGCTGCCGAAGCCGATCGCCACGACGAACAGCACGATCATCGAGAAGAGCAGTTGCTGGAGCTGCTGGAGGGCGAACGACACGGGCAGCGAGGCCCGCGGGAAGTGCAGCGCGCGCACCAGTCCCAGGTTGCCCGAGATCGCCCGGACACCCGCCATGATCGAGCTCTGGGTGAAGGTGAAGACGAAGACGCCGGTCACCAGGAACGGGATGTACACGTCGTGCGACATCCCGCGGTCGGCCTTCAGGATCAGGCCGAAGATGAAGTAGTAGACGGCCGCGTTGAGCAGCGGCGTCGCCACCTGCCAGAGCTGGCCCAGCTTGGCCTGGCTGTACTGGGCGGTGAGCTTCGCCTGCGAGAACGCGAGGATGAAGTGCCGCCGGCCCCAGAGCTGACGAACGTACTGGGCCAGCCCGGGCCGGGCGCCGCTGACCGCGAGGCCGTACTTGGCGGCCAGCTCGGCCGCGGAAAGCCCGTCATCGGGCGACGGCCGGTCGCTCACCGCGACTCCGCCGTCATGGGTGGTCTCACTCACAAGGGGAACTTTCGTCTTCAAGATGCGCACAGCCGGTTCGGACGTGGGCATCAGCCGGGGAACCGGGTAGGGCCCGGGTGCTCTCAGGATCGAGCTTGTCAGATGACCGGAGGCCGGCCCAGTCGGGTCAGCCGCCACACGGTGCGCCACCTCATGGGACGCCTCGGTCCGCACGGACTCCTCCAGCCTTCCCGGAATCCGCCGAACCAGGCCCGCAGAGCGGCCCGCGAGGGGCGGCGCAGCAGCGTCAGGAGCATCCAGACGCCGAGGTAGACCGGGACGAGAGGCGCGGGAAGGTTTCGGCGTGCGAGCCAGACGCGGTTGCGGGCCACCATCCGGTGGTACACCGCGTGCCGCGAGGGGGCGGTCGTCGGGTGGTACAGCACCATGTCGGAGCGGTAGTCGATCATCCAGCCGGCGTCGAGGGCCCGCCAGGCCAGGTCGGTCTCCTCGTGGGCGTAGAAGAAGGCGTCCGGGAGCCCGCCGACCTCGGCGAGGACCTTCGTACGGACCGCGTTGGCGCCGCCGAGGAACGTGGTGACGCGCGAGGAGCGCATCGGGTCGGCGGCGCGCAGCCTCGGGACGTGGCGGCGCTGGGTCACACCTGTCTCGGGGTCGGCGATGCGGAAGCTGATGATCCCGAGCTCGGGGTCATCAGCGAAGGCCCGGCGGCACAGTTCGGCCGTGTCGTGGTGGGCCAGCAGGCCGTCGTCGTCCAGGAAGAGCAGGATGTCCACGTCGGTGCCGCCGGGGCCGAAGGCCTCGATGCCCACGTTGCGGCCGCCGGGGATGCCGAGGTTCTCGGGCAGCTCGACCGTCCGCACCCCCGCGGGGACGTCCGGAACGGGTGAGCCGTTGCCGACCACCACCACCTCGACGCGGTCGCCGTCCTGCTTGGCGACGGAGTCGAGCAGGGCCCTGAGCTCGTCGGGGCGGTTGCCCATGGTGATGATCACCGCGCCGACCCTGGTCGCGGTACTCACTTGAGCCTGCTCGACGCGAGGATGGACACCAGGTGCAGCACGGTCTGCAGCAGCGCGATGCCGGCGAGCACGGCGGTGCCGAGCCGGGTGAAGAACAGGTCGCCCCTGATCTGGTCCGCGATCGCGAGGACCAGGATCAGCAGGGTCGCCTCGATGCCGAGGATCAGCCGGTGGAACTTGAGCGCCGCGGCGGCCCTGCGGGCCAGCGCCACGCCCGAGGATCGCGGCTCGGCGGCGGACTCCTTGACCGGCGGCAGCCCGCCCTGGTGCCGGGCGACGCCGACGAGGTCGGTCTCCGCCTTGATCAGGATCGCGCCGAGGGCGGCCAGGGTGCCGAGGAAGGCCCACAGCCAGTCGACGCGTCCGGTCCCCCACAGGTCCGCGGCGCGCAGGCCGAGGCCCACGAGGACGGCCGCGTCCGTGAGATAGGCGCCGACGCGGTCGAGGTAGACCCCGCCGAGCGAGTACTGCTTCTTCCAGCGCGCGATCTCGCCGTCGACGCAGTCGAGCAGCAGATAGAGCTGGACCATCACCACGCCCAGCACCGCGCCCGCGATCCCCGGCACCAGCAGGGCGGGGGCCGCGAGCACGCCGCAGAGGGTCATCAGGTACGTGAGCTGGTTGGGCGTGATCCTGGTGTTCACCAGGTAGCGGTCGCAGCGCAGCGAGATCTCTCGCATGTACAGGCGTCCCGCCCAGTGCTCACCGCTGCGCCGGTCCTTCACCCCGGGGGGATGAACGACGGGACGGAGTTCAGCTACCGATGGCCTTGGCATAGTCGGAGTAGATGTCCTTGATCTGGTGGGTTTTCAGGTCGAGATGTTCGAGGATCGTGTAGCGGCCGGGCCGGGTCTGCGGAGCGAACTCCACGACCTGCACGAACTCGTCCACGGTGAAGCCGATCTCCTCGGGCAGCACCGGCAGTCCGTGCCGCCGCAGCACCTCGGCCATGTACGCCGCGTCCTCGTGGGCACCGCGCAGGTACATCGCGAAGGCCGCGCCCAGGCCGCACTGCTCGCCGTGGCTCGCCGCCCGCCTGGGGAAGAGAAGGTCGAAGGCGTGGTTGATCTCGTGGCAGGAGCCGGAGGCCGGCCGGGAGTCGCCCGAGATCGACATCGCGATGCCGGTGAGGACGAGCGCCTCGGCGAGAACCTGGAGGAAGTCGTTGTCACCGACACCTCCGGGATGCCGGAGCACGGCCTCGCCCGCCTGGCGCGCCATGGCGGCGGCCAGTCCGTCGATCTTCTCGCCCGTGACGCGGTTGGACAGCTCCCAGTCCGCGATCGCGTTGATGTTGGAGACGGCGTCCCCGATGCCCGCCCGGACGAACCGGACCGGCGCCTCACGGATCACGTCGAGGTCGATGACCACGGCGATCGGGTTCGGCACACCGTAGGAGCCGCGGCCCGCGTCGTTGTCGAGGGTGGCGACCGGCGAGCACAGTCCGTCGTGCGCGAGGTTCGTGGGCACCGCGACGAGCGGCAGCCCGACCCGCGCCGCGGCGAACTTGGCACAGTCGATGATCTTGCCGCCGCCCAGGCCCACGACCGCGTCGTAGTGGCCGGCCTTTATGTCGCCGGCCAGCCGGATGGCGTCGTCGAGCGTCCCGCCGCCGACCTCGTACCAGCTCGCTCCGGGCAGGGCCGGAGCGATGCGGTCGCGCAGCCGGGCGCCCGAGCCGTTGCTGACCGCGATGGCCAGCTTGCCCGAGTGCGAGATGCGCTGGTCGCTCAGCACGCTCGCCAGGTCGTCCAGGGCACCGGGACGGATGTCGACGACGACCGGCGAGGGGATGAGCCTCGTCAGTACAGGCACGCGATCTCCCGTCCCTTGGCGAGGTCGTCGTGGTTGTCGATCTCGACCCACTTGACCTCGCCGATCGGCGCGACGTCGATCTGGAAGCCGCGGTTGACGAGCTCCTGGTAGCCGTGCTCGTAGAACTGCTGCGGGTCGGTCTCCCACACCGTCTTCAGGGCGTCGGCGAGCTCCGCGGCGGCGGCGCCCTCGATGAGGGTCACCCCGATGTACTCGCCGGTGGCCTCGGACGGCTCCATGAGCTTGGTGATCTTCTGGACGCCCTTGTCGGGGTCCACGACGACCTTCATCTCCTCGTCGGCGAGCTTCTTCACCGTGTCGAGGGCGAGGATGATCTTCTTGCCGTCGCCGCGCGCGGCGAGCAGCGTCCTCTCGACGGAGACCGGGTGCACGGTGTCGCCGTTGGCGAGGATCACGCCGTCCTTGAGGGCGTCACGTCCGCACCACAGGGAGTAGGCGTTGTTCCACTCCTCGGCCTTGTCGTTGTCGATGAGGGTGATCTTGAGGCCGTACTTCTCCTCGAGGGCGGCCTTGCGGTCGTAGACGGCTTCCTTGCGGTAGCCGACGATGATGCCGACCTCGGTCAGGCCGATCTCGGCGAAGTTGCCGAGAGTCAGGTCCAGGACCGTGATGGAGTCCTCTATGCCCGCGGGGCCCACCGGCACGAGAGCCTTCGGGAGGCTGTCGGTGTAGGGGCGCAGACGCCGTCCGGCGCCGGCCGCCAGCACGAGGCCGATCATGCGGGTTCTCCTTCATCGTGTACGGCGGGCGCCCCGGAGGACACCCAGAAGCGGATGCTCTCGACGAGCACCAGCAGCGCCACGGCCACGGCGAGCGCCGTGAGCGCGACCTTGAACTGTGCGGCGGTGAGCAGCGCGGCCAGGACGGTGACCAGCAGCGTCCTGCCTTCGTGCCCGCCGATCGCCCGCACCAGCCAGTGCGGGGGGGCTCCGGCGTTTCCGCGAATGCGGTACACCGTGTCGTAGTGATGGTAGGCGACCGCGGCCACCAGGCCGAAAGCCGCCGGAAGCGCTCCGTTCACGTCGGCGTTGACCGCCAGTGCCAGAACGGTCAGGTACTCGGCCGCGCGGAAGAACGGCGGGACCAGCCAGTCGAGGGCGCCCTTGAGGGGCCTGAGCAGGGCGGCGGGCGACAGCAGGACGTACACGACGGCGCCCAGGACGGGGAGCCAGTTCCCGTACGGGGCGAGTGCGGCGCATGTCACGACGACGGCTCCGGCGACGAGGGCGACCACGGCCGGGGCGATGCGCGGGAGGCGGCCCGCGTGACGGGTCAGATACTCGGCGAGCGCGCCGGAGTCGGTGAGGTCCACCAGGGCCCCGGCGGCGCGGTCCGTGCGGCTCGCCTTGCGGGTGAGCGAGCGCAGGACCCGGCCCGCCGTGGTGTAGGTGGCCGCGAAGGCGCAGCCGGCGAGCAGGGCGTAGAAGGTGATGCGGGGGGTCGTCAGCGCCGTCAGGACGGCGATCATCGCCCATCGTTCGCCGATGGGCAGGACTATCATCCGGCGCACCCAGACCGTCCAGCCGACGCTGTCGAGCTTGTCCGAGAGGGCGGCGGTGGGGCTGGTGTTGGCGGTGGCGTCGTGGTTCGCCTCGTTGAACGAGAAGTCCACGACGTGCCGGCAGGTCTGGAGGATCATCGCGCCGAGCGCGAGCGCCCACACGTCGTCGCCGCCGCGGGCCGCGCCGAGCGCGAGTCCCGCGTAGTAGGCGTACTCCTTGGCGCGGTCGAAGGTCGCGTCCAGCCAGGCGCCGAGGGTCGAGTACTGCAGGGAGTAGCGGGCGAGCTGTCCGTCCGTGCAGTCGAGGACGAAGGAGAACAGCAGCAGCAGACCGGCCGCCACGAAGCCGGCGCGGGTGCCGGTGGCGGCGCAGCCCGCGGCGATCAGCGCGGTTATCAGCGACGCGGTGGTGACCTGGTTCGGGGTCAGGCCGCGGCGGGCGCACCAGCGGGCGATGTAGCGCGAGTACGGGCTGATGCAGTATGTGGTGAAGAACCCGTCACGGGCCTTGACGGCACTGCGCAGCCGTACGGCCTCGTCGTCGACGGCCAGGACTGCCTGCCGGACGCCGTTGCGCTCCTGCGGATCGGCGGGGACCGCGGCGACGAGCGTGCCGAGTTCCGGGCGGTACACGGAGAGGTCGTCCGCCTCGAGTGCCTCGCCGAGGCGCTCGACGAGGTTGTCCGGGGCCGCGGCGGCGTTGCCTGCGGCCACGGTCTCGCGGGTCACGGCGCGGGTCAGGGCCCGCCGGGCCTCGGGCTGCACGGACACGGCGCCGGGGATGGCGGAGGCCGCGAAGCGGGGGTCGGTCAGGCCGAGACGCAGGGCGTGTACATGCCCGACGAAGCGGGCGTCCACGACGGCGACCCGCTCGTTCGCCGGCGCGGCGGCGAGCAGGGTCTCGGTCTCGGCCGCGCCCGACGCGGAACGCACGTCGAAGCCGAGCGACCGCAGATCGCCCTCGAGCGACGATCCGGGGACCGGCTGGCCGGTGAGGATGGCGGTCGGCAGCGAACTCACTCCCTGGGTGCCGGCGCGACCTGGCGTCCGGCGTGTGCGTGATGGGATGGCCCCCGGTCCACGGCGGCGGCCCCGGCGGCATGTCGGCAGAGGCTATCGGATGAATGGAAGCAGGCGTTCACCACCCGTTCACGGCCCGATCAACCGATTTTGTCCCGCCGGCGCCGAGATCATCATCGGCGATCCCGGGCCGGGGTCACAAGCGCGATGGCGCGCACCGGAACATTCCCGGCAGGGGGACCGGAACATTCCCGGCGTGACGTACGGCACCCCGCGCCCCTCGAAGCGGGGCAGAGCGGACAGGGCGCCGGACCCGCATAGGGTGGTCGTCCATGACATGGCTGATCACAGGCGGAGCCGGATACATCGGGGCACATGTGGCGCGGGCGATGGCGGAGGCCGGGGAGCGCGTCGTCGCCCTCGACGACCTGTCGTCGGGGGTCCCGAACCGGCTTCCGGAGAGCATCCCCCTGGTCCAGGGGTCGTCGCTGGACGGTGATCTGCTCAAGCGCGTCCTGACGGAGCACCGGATCACGGGTGTGGTGCACCTGGCCGCGCGCAAGCAGGTCGGCGAGTCCGTGGCCCAGCCGACGCGCTACTACCAGGAGAACGTGGGCGGCCTCGCGACGCTGCTGGAGGCGGTGGCCGGGGCGGGCGTCGAGCGGTTCGTGTTCTCCTCGTCGGCGGCCGTCTACGGCAACCCCGATGTGGACCTCATCACGGAGGGCACCCCCTGCGCGCCGATGAGCCCCTACGGCGAGACGAAGCTCGCGGGAGAGTGGCTGGTGCGGGCGGCGGGCCGGGCGCACGGCATCGCCACGGTGTGCCTTCGCTACTTCAACGTGGCGGGCGCGGCCTCGCCGGAGCTCGCCGACACCGGGATCTTCAACATCGTCCCGATGGTGTTCGACCGCCTCACCCGCGGCGAGGCCCCGCGGATCTTCGGCGACGACTACCCGACGCCGGACGGCACCTGCGTACGCGACTACATCCATGTCGCCGACCTCGCCGAGGCGCATCTCGCGGCGGCCCGGCGGCTGACGGACGGGGCGAGCGGTGATCTGACGGTGAACATCGGCCGGGGCGAGGGGGTCTCCGTACGGGAGCTCGTGACGCTCATCGCCGAGGTCACCGGGAACCCCGTGGCGCCCCTCGTCGAACCGCGCCGCCCCGGCGACGCCCCCCGGGCGGTCGCCTCGGCCGCTCTGGCCGCCGACGAGCTGGACTGGAGCGCGCGCCGAGGGGTCCGCGAGATGGTGGAGTCGGCCTGGCGGGGCTGGCTGCTGCACCACCCCGGGACCACCGGGACCTGATCGCGCCGGTGCTCTGACCTGCTGATCATTTCCGCAGGTCAGAGCATATGACAACGGTGTTCAGTGCCGCGTTGCCCGATACCCCCCGCCCGTAGTTGACTGTCACGACCGAGCGGAAGACACCCGAGCGGAAAACAGGAGGCGGCGTTCATGGGGGCTGGGCACGACCACGGGCACGCGCACGGCGCTCCCCCGGCCGGCACGGCGACGGCCGCTTACCGGGGGAGGCTGCGCGTCGCGCTGGCGATCACGCTCACCGTCATGGTCGCCGAGATCGTCGGCGGTCTCCTCGCCGATTCGCTCGCGCTCGTCGCGGACGCGGCACACATGGCGACCGACGCGCTCGGGCTGGGCATGGCCCTTCTCGCGATCCAGTTCGCCGCGCGCCCGCCGAGCGAGAAACGCACCTTCGGCTACGCGCGGGCCGAGATCCTCGCCGCGCTCGCCAACTGTCTGCTGCTGCTCGTCGTCGGCGGCTATGTGCTCGTCGAGGCGATCCAGCGCTTCATCACACCCGCGGACACCCACGGCGGGCTGACGATCGCGTTCGGTGTGTTCGGCCTGGTCGCCAACACGGTCTCGCTGACGCTGCTGATGCGCGGGCAGAAGGACAGCCTGAACGTGCGCGGCGCCTTCCTGGAGGTCGCCGCGGACGCCCTGGGCTCGGTGGCGGTCATCGTCGCCGCCGTCGTGATCATGACCACCGGCTGGCAGGCGGCGGACCCGATCGCCTCGATCGCCATCGCGCTGATGATCGTCCCGCGCACCTGGAAGCTGCTCCAGGAGACACTCGACGTGCTCCTGGAGGCGGCGCCCAAGGGGGTCGACGTGGCGGAGGTGCGCGCTCACATCCTGGCCCTGGACGGGGTCGAGGACATCCACGACCTGCACGCCTGGACCATCACCTCCGGCATGCCGGTGCTCTCCGCGCACGTGGTCGTCAGCTCCGACGTCCTGAACGCGATCGGCCACGAGAAGATGCTGCACGAGCTCCAGGGCTGTCTGGGCGTCCACTTCGACGTCGAGCACTGCACGTTCCAGCTCGAACCGAGCGGACACGCGGAGCACGAGGCGAAGCTCTGCCACTGACGGTCGCGCGGCACGCCCCCGCCCCCGCGACGGGCGGATCCGGCACCGGGAAATCCGGAGGCGGCGCGGGGCGGGCGCTGCTAGCGTGGCCGACGGTCCCAGGAGGTGGGTTGATGACGGCCGTGTCCGGCGCTGCCACGCGCAGCGACCTCGCCGTCCCCGTCTTCCGGGCCCGGGGCTGACCCGCCGTCCACCGACGCGTCGGCCGGGCCCCTCATCCAAGGGTTCCCCATGACCGATCCCCTGCCTGATCCCACGACCGGCCTCACAGCCCACGGCGGTACCGCCTGGCGTACTCGCCGGGAGATCTCCGCGGACGTCGCCGAGGTGCACGCCGTGACCGCCGCCGCCTTCGGCCGGGCGGAGGAAGCCGATCTGGTCGACGCGCTGCGCGCCGATCCCGGAGCGTGGCTGCCCGGCCTGTCGTACGTCGCCGAGGCCCCGGACGGCACGATCGCGGCGTACGCCCTGATCACCCGCTGTCATGTCGACGATGTCCCGGCGGCCGCGCTGGCGCCGGTCGCCGTCCGTCCCGACCTGCACCGCCGAGGCGCCGGATCGGCCGTCGTACGGGCGGTGCTGGAAGCGGCACGCGCGCGGGGCGAGCGGCTCGTCCTCGTGCTCGGGCATCCCGGGTACTACCCGAGGTTCGGCTTCGGGCCCGCCGCCGGCCACGGCATCCGGCCCGGTTTCGACGTGCCGCCCGAACACCTGATGGCCCTCGTCCTCGACGATTCCGTGCCGGTGGCACCGGGCACGATCAGGTATCCGGCCGCGTTCGGCGTCTGACCGACGTGGGCCGCGTGTCCCGCCCCGGGACCCCGGGGCGGGACATGCGGAGAGTCGCGAAGTGCCGGGAGTGCCGGATTCGTACGGCAGACTTGGCCCTGAAAAACCGATGCGAAGGATGGGTATGCCGATCACACCTGCCACCGCGACGCACAGTTCGTCGAACGGCACCGCTGAAGCGATCTTGCTGGAACTGGTCGACGAGGACGGCAACACGATCGGTACGGCGGAGAAGCTCGCGGCCCATCAGCCCCCGGGACAGCTCCACAGGGCGTTCTCGGTGTTCCTCTTCGACGAGCAGGGCCGGCTGCTGCTGCAGCAGCGCGCGCTCGGCAAGTACCACTCCCCCGGCGTCTGGTCGAACACCTGCTGCGGCCACCCCTACCCGGACGAGGCACCCTTCGCGGCGGCGGCCCGGCGGACGTACGAGGAGCTCGGCGTGTCGCCGACGCTGCTCGCCGAGGCGGGCACAGTGCGTTACAACCACCCGGACCCGGACTCGGGCCTGGTGGAGCAGGAGTACAACCATCTGTTCGTCGGGATGGTGCAGTCGGCACCGCGGCCCGACCCGGAGGAGGTCGGCTCGACGGCCTTCGTGACCGCCGCCGAGCTGGCGGAGCGGCACGCGAAGGACCCCTTCTCGGCGTGGTTCATGACGGTGCTGGACGCGGCCCGTCCGGCGATGCGGGAACTGACGGGTCCGTCGGCGGACTGGTAGCCGGTCCGCCGGACGTTCGGACGTCCGGCGCCAGGGTCTGTCTGACGATTCCCGCCGTCGCCCGGCAGACGGGAATCGTCAGACAGACCCTAGCGGCAGGGCGGCCCAGATCACCTTGCCGCCGCCCGCGGTGTACTCGACGTCGCAGCCTCCGCCGAACTCCCGGGTCACCTCACGCACCAGCAGCAGGCCCCGGCCGCCGGTCTGCCCGTAGTCGGCTTCCAGGGCGGTCGGACGGTAGGGGTGGTCGTCCTCGACGGACACCCGCACCCAGTCGGCCCCGACCGCGACCTCCACCGCGAGCATCGGCGACAGAAGTGCCGCGTGCTTGACGGCGTTCGTGACCAGTTCGGAGACGATCAACAGCAGTCCCTGAACGACATCGTCCGAGACCGGAACCCCCTGGCGGACCAGCAGATCACGGACGGCGTGCCGCGCCTGCGGCACCGAGGCTTCGACGGCGGCGGCGGTGAACCGCCACACCCCCTCGTACGGCAGCGGTCCGGGCGATCTGACGTCGGGAGTCGCGACTCCGCCTTCGGGGCTCGGGTCGGACCCGCGCCCGAGGTTCTCCATCGTCCGGTCGCCACCCTTACGCTCGATTGTCACCACACAGTCGAGTGTTGGTAATGCGCCGGTCCGTACCGGTTGACTGAACAGAAGTCAGCAATTATCGCCGATTTCTGATCATCAATGCCAGATAAAGCCAGTCCTATGACAAGAATTGTCACTTCTGTATCGACTTCCGAAACTTTTCGGGTTGTACGGGTTTGACCCCCGGCTGACCCGATTCGTTCCGCGCCGCTCCACCGCCCGCTGTGCCGTCCGGGACCATGATCGGAGTCCGGCCGGACGCTCCGGATAGCATCCGGCGTATGGAGCCGCAGCTGTTGCACCACGTCGGCGACGGGGTCGCCACCGTCGTCATCCATCACCCCGCCAAGCGGAACGCCATGACGACGCCCATGTGGCGAGCGCTGCCGCCGCTGCTGGACGCGCTGAGCGCGCGCGCCGACGTGCACGCGCTCGTGCTCACCGGCGAGGGCGGCACGTTCTGCGCCGGGGCGGACATCTCCACGCTGCGGGAATCGCCGGACGAGGCCCAGGGCCTCGCCGTGCTCGCCGAGGAGGCCCTCGCCGCGTTCCCCAAGCCGACGCTGGCCGCGATCCGCGGCTACTGCGTGGGCGGCGGGTCCCAGCTCGCGGCCGCCTGCGATCTGCGATTCGCGCAGGAGGGCTCGCTGTTCGGGGTGACTCCGGCGAAGCTCGGCATCGTCTACCCGGCTTCCTCCACACGGAGGCTCGCGGCACTGGTGGGGCCGTCCGCCGCCAAGTACCTGCTCTTCTCCGGCGAGTTGATCGACACCGAGCGCGCGCTGCGCACCGGTCTCGTGGACGAGGTACTGCCCGAGGGCGAACTCGAGAAGCGGGTAGCGGAGTTCACCCGCGTCCTGGCGGCGCGCTCGCTGCTGACGCAGGCGGCGGCGAAGGAGTTCGTGAACGGGCGCACCGACCGTGACGCCCACTGGACGCGGCAGGCGCGCGCCGGCGGCGACACCGCGGAGGGGGTCGCCGCCTTCCTCGAACGCAGGCAGCCGCAGTTCACGTGGGCTCCCTGAGGGCTCGCCCGGGGCGCGGGGCGCGGGGCGCGGTACCGGGAGCCGCCCGCTCTACGTCAGGAGGAACCGGCTCCTGCCGCGGAACTCCTCGACGAGGTGCGCGGGCGCCTTCTCCGGGGACCCGGCGTCGTAGGGCGGCTGCGGGTCGTACTCGGTGAGGAGCTGAACGGCCTGGGCGTGTTCGTCCCCGGCGATCCGGCCGAGCAGGGTCAGCCCCATGTCGATGCCGGAGGAGACACCGGCCGAGGTCACATACCCGCCGTCGAACACGACCCGCTCCCCCGTGGGCTTCGCGCCGAAGCGCTCGAGCTGGTCGAGTGCCAGCCAGTGGGAGGTGGCCCGGCGTCCCTTCAGGAGCCCCGCCGCGGCGAGCAGCAGGGACCCGGTGCACACCGAGGTCGTCCAGAGGCTGGTGGCGTCGGCCGCCCGCAGCCAGTCGAGCAGGACCGGGTTGTCCATCTGGCCGCTCTGGCCCGGCCCTCCCGGTACGACCACGATGTCCGGGTGCGGGACCTCCGCGAGGCTCTTGTCCGCGGTCAGCGCGAGCCGGCCCGTGTCGGAGCGGACCGGGCCGGTGCGTTCCGCGACGAAGACGGTGTCCGCGTCGGGCAGCCGGCCGAGCGTCTCGTAGGGGCCCACGGCGTCCAGGGCGGTGAAACGGTCGTAGAGGACGATGGCGATCTGCATCGGAATCCTTTCGCGTGGGGGCATGGCGCCGGGCGGAGCGGCGAGAGTGTCGGCCGCGCGGAGCGGTGGGGTGTCAGGCGGTGGAGACCGGGTGGAAGCGGCGGCGGTACTCCGCGGGGGCCGAGCCGAGGAATTTCAGGAAGGCGCGGCGCATGGCTTCGGGCGTGCCGTAGCCGGACGCCCGGGAGACCTCCTCGATGCCGTCGGCGGTGTCCTCCAGGAGACGGCGGGCGTGTTCGAGCCGTACGCGCTCCACGTACCGGCCGGGTGTCGTGCCCGTCTCCGTCCGGAAGGCCCGCGCGAAGTGCCGGGGCGAGAGACGGGCGCGGACCGCGAGCGACTCGACGCTCAGGTCGTCGCCCGGGTGCTCGGAGATCCAGTGCTGGACCTCGCGCAGCGGTTCGCGTCGCGCGGTCTGGGCGGCGAGCTGGGCGCTGAACTGGGCCTGGTTGCCGGGCCTGCGGAGGAAGACGACGAGATGGCGGGCGATGGTGAGGGCGGCGTCACGGCCCAGGTCGTCCTCCACGAGGGCGAGGGCCAGGTCGATGCCGGAGGTGACGCCCGCCGACGTGGCGACGTTGCCGTCGCGCACGTAGATGGGGTCGGGATCGACCGTGACCGCCGGATGGTCGCGGGCGAGCCGGTCGCAGTGGGCCCAGTGGGTCGTCGCCCGGCGGCCGTCGAGCAGGCCCGCCGCCGCGAGCAGTCCGGCGCCGGTGCACACCGAGACCAGGCGCTCGGCGCGCGGCCCGTGGGCGCGCAGCCAGTCGATCAGCCGGGGATCCGGACGCCGGGTACCGCTGCCGCCGGGAACCAGCAGGGTGTGCGGGTCCGGCGCGTCGGCCAGCGCCTGGTCCGGGACCAGGACGAGGCCGCTGGAGGAGCGGACCCGGGTGCCGTCCAGGGAGGCCGTGCGGATGCCGTACGAGCCGCCGCGGTAGCTCTCGGCGCCCGCGAACACCTCCAGGGGGCCGGTGACGTCAAGGCTCTGCACGCCGTCGAAGAGGACGATCAGGACCGTTCGCATGTCCCGATTGTCGGCCGGTGCGCGGATGGCCGCAATGACGAGGACCCCACCTTTCCTGCCATCGGGAGTCGGGGAGTTCACGACATACCAACCAGTCGGTAATGTGCGGGGTATGACCCCTTCACTGCCGGAGCGCGCCGGCCGGCGCTGCCACAACGTCCTCAATCCGCTGCACTCGACGCACTACTTCTCGCCCGATCTGGGCCGTGAGCTGGCCGCGGTCGGCGTCGAGAACGAGCGCAGCGCCTACTTCGCGGTGCGGGCCGCCGCGATGGGCGCGGTCGGCGCGGGCACGGTGACGGCGACGTTCTTCAACTTCCGGCACGAACTCGTCGCCGGACACGTGCCCGCGGTGTGGCGGGCCGCCTCCCCGGAGACGGTGCTCGCGGCTCGTCTGCGCGCCGTGGACGCGACGCTCCGGCGGCTGCTCGGCGAGGACGTCATCGCGTCCGGGGAGATGGCCGAGGCGGCGAAGCTCGCCCTGCGCGCGGCCGAGGCCTGCACCCGCGCCTCCCGCCCGCTGTACGCCGCTCACGCGGACCTGCCCGTGCCCGCGGAGCCGCACCTGGCGCTCTGGCACGCGGCCACCCTGCTGCGCGAGTACCGGGGCGACGGTCACCTCGCGGTGCTGCTCGACGCCGAGCTCGACCCGGTGGAGGCCCTGGTGAGCCACACCGCGACCGGCAAGGGCATGGCGCCCCGGTGGGTGCTCGGCACACGCGGCTGGTCCCGGCAGGACTGGGAGGCCGCGTCCGGGCGGCTGCGCGAGCGCGGGCTGCTCGACGCGGACGGCGAGCTGACTCCGGCCGGCGCGGAGCTGCGCCGGGACATCGAGGCCCGGACGGACCGCCTCGACCGGGCTCCCTACGAGCACCTGGGCGCCGCCGGGGTCGAACGGCTCACCGAGATCGCGAAGGGCCTGCTGATGACCGCCTTCGCCGCCGGCGCGTTCCCGGAGGGAATGATCGGCAAGGGCTGACGGGCGGCGCCGGGGCGGATGTGCCGGGCGTGGACCGGGTCCGGGCGCGGCGCGCGGTCGCTCCGAGTGTCGCCCTGGGCCCCCGATGTCGGCGTCACCTGCCACAATTGCCGCGCAACCTCAGTGGAGAAGGCGGTACGGGATCGTGACGACACCCCTCGTAGGGTCCATCGAAGGCAGGATCGCCGAAGAACTCGGCGTACGGGAGCGGCAGGTCAAGGCGGCCGTCGACTTGCTCGACGGCGGTTCGACGGTGCCCTTCATCGCCCGCTACCGCAAGGAAGCGACCGAGATGCTCGACGATGCGCAACTGCGCACCCTCGAGGAGCGGCTGCGCTATCTGCGGGAGCTGGAGGACCGGCGGTCCGCGATCCTCGACTCGGTGCGCGAGCAGGGCAAGCTCAGCGCCGAGCTGGAGGCGCAGATCCGGGGCGCCGAGACCAAGGCGCGGCTCGAGGACATCTATCTGCCGTTCAAGCCCAAGCGGCGCACCAAGGCGCAGATCGCGCGCGAGGCGGGTCTGGAGCCGCTGGCCGAAGGGCTGCTCGGCGACCCGTCGGTCGACCCGCTCGCCGCGGCGGCGGCCTTCGTCGACGCCGACAAGGGCGTCGCCGACCCGCAGGCCGCCCTGGACGGCGCCCGGTCGATCCTCACCGAGCGGTTCTCCGAGGACGCCGACCTGATCGGCGAGCTGCGCGAGCGCATGTGGGTGCGCGGACGGCTCGCCGCCAAGGTGCGTGAGGGCAAGGAGGAGGCCGGCGCCAAGTTCGCCGACTACTTCGACTTCGCCGAGCCGTTCAAGGCGCTGCCCTCGCACCGGATCCTCGCCATGCTGCGCGGCGAGAAGGAGGACGTCCTCGATCTCGTCCTGGAGCCGGAGGAGTCCACCGAGGGACCGTCCTCGTACGAGGGGATCGTCGCCCACCGCTTCGGGATCGCCGACCGCGGCCGCCCCGGCGACAAGTGGCTGACGGACACCGCCCGCTGGGCCTGGCGCACCCGCATCCTGGTGCACCTCGGCATCGACATGCGCCTGCGGCTGCGCACCGCCGCCGAGGACGAGGCGGTGGACGTCTTCGCGGCGAACCTGCGGGACCTGCTGCTCGCGGCCCCGGCGGGCACGCGCGCGACGCTGGGCCTGGACCCCGGTTTCCGTACGGGCGTGAAGGTCGCCGTCGTCGACGCGACCGGCAAGGTCGTCGCCACGGACGTCATCCACCCGCATGTCCCGGCCAACCGGTGGGACGAGGCCATCGCCAAGCTCGCCCGGCTCTCCAAGGAGCACGCGGTCGACCTGGTCGCGATCGGCAACGGCACGGCGTCGCGCGAGACCGACAAGCTCGCCGGTGAGCTGATCACGAAGCACCCGGAGCTGAAGCTCACCAAGGTGATGGTGTCGGAGGCGGGCGCCTCGGTGTACTCCGCGTCCGCGTTCGCCTCGCAGGAGCTGCCCGACATGGACGTGTCGCTGCGCGGCGCCGTCTCCATCGCGCGCCGGCTCCAGGACCCGCTGGCCGAACTGGTGAAGATCGACCCGAAGTCGATCGGTGTCGGGCAGTACCAGCACGACCTGTCCGAGGTGAAGCTGTCGCGCTCGCTCGACGCGGTGGTCGAGGACTGTGTGAACGGCGTGGGCGTGGACGTGAACACCGCCTCCGCCCCGCTGCTGGCGCGGGTCTCCGGCATCACCTCCGGCCTCGCGGAGAACATCGTCGCGCACCGCGACGCCAACGGCCCCTTCACCTCCCGTACGGCCCTCAAGGGCGTGGCCCGGCTCGGTCCGAAGGCGTACGAGCAGTGCGCGGGCTTCCTGCGGATCCAGGGCGGCAGCGACCCGCTGGACGCGTCCAGCGTGCACCCCGAGGCGTACCCCGTGGTGCGGCGGATGGTGAAGACGGCGGGCAGCGAGGTCGCGTCGCTGATCGGCAACACGAGCGTGCTGCGCTCGCTGAAGCCGGCCGAATTCGTCGACGAGACCTTCGGTCTGCCGACCGTCACGGACATCCTCAGGGAGCTGGAGAAGCCGGGTCGCGACCCGCGTCCCGCCTTCAAGACGGCCACCTTCAAGGAGGGCGTGGAGAAGATCTCCGACGTGGTGGCCGGGATGGTCCTGGAGGGCGTCGTCACGAACGTGGCCGCGTTCGGCGCGTTCGTGGACATCGGCGTCCACCAGGACGGGCTCGTGCACGTCTCCGCGATGTCCAAGACCTTCGTCAAGGACCCGCGGGACGTCGTGAAGTCCGGCGACATTGTCAGGGTGAAGGTCCTGGAGATCGACATCCCGCGCAAGCGGATCTCGCTGACGCTGCGGCTGGACGACGAGGCGGCGGCTCCGGAGGCCGAGGGCGGCGGCGGCCGGTCCCAGCGGGGCGGACGGCCGCCCCAGCAGCGCGGCCAGCAGCGGCAGGGCCGCGGCGGCGGTGCGGGCGGTGGCACGGGCGGTGGCTCAGGCGGTGGCGCCGGGGGCGGCTCCCGGCAGGCTCCGCCGCCGGCGAACAGCGCCATGGCCGACGCCCTGCGCCGCGCGGGTCTGAGCGGCCCCGAGCGGGGCCGGAAGTGACACCGGGCTGACACACGGAAGGGGCGGCTGCCGATTCGGCGGCCGCCCCTTCCACTTCCGCACCGGGCAGACCGGAACAGCCGAAGGCCGGGAGACCCGGGAGGCCGGAGCCCCGGGGGCCGGAAGACCCGGGGCCGGGGCCGGAATCCGCCGATGGCTGTGGCTGGGTGGCCGGCGGCCGCATGGGCGCCCGGACGACCGGGTGGCTGATGGCCGGGGCCGGGAGCCCGTGGCCGGAGGCCGCAAGGCCCGGGGGCCGGAAGCCCGACGCCGGGCGTCCACAAGGCCGGCAGACCTGGGAGCCCGAAGGCCGGGAGGCCGGGAGGCCGGGAGGCCGGGAGGCCGCGAGGCCGCGAGGCCGGAGGCCGCGAGGCCGGAGGCCGGCAGGCCTGGGAGCCCGTGGCCGGAGGCCGGCAGGCCGCAGGGCCCAGGGTTCGCGAGGGTCAGCGTTCTGTCACCTTGCCGGCTGCCACCTCCAGGCGGCGGGTCGTGTGGACCGCCTCCAGCATGCGGCGGTCGTGGGTGACCAGCAGGAGCGTGCCCTCGTAGGAGTCCAGGGCCGATTCGAGCTGCTCGATGGCCGGCAGGTCGAGGTGGTTCGTCGGCTCGTCCAGGACCAGCAGGTTGACGCCCCGGCCCTGGAGGAGGGCCAGCGCCGAGCGGGTGCGCTCGCCCGGCGAGAGCGTGGCCGCCGGGCGCATGACGTGGTCCGCCTTCAGGCCGAACTTGGCCAGCAGCGTGCGGACCTCGGCGGGCTCCGTATCCGGGACGGCCGCGCCGAACGCGTCCAGCAGCGACTCGGAGCCGTGGAAGAGCTTGCGGGCCTGGTCCACCTCGCCGACGACCACACCCGAGCCGAGCGTGGCGTGTCCGGAGGACAGCGGCACCCGGCCGAGCAGCGCGCCCAGCAGGGTCGACTTGCCCGCGCCGTTCGCGCCGGTGACGGCCACCCGGTCCGCCCAGTCGATCTGGAGGGTCGCCGGGCCGAAGGTGAAGTCCCCACGCCGTACCTCGGCGTCCCGCAGCGTGGCGACCACCGCGCCCGACCGCGGGGCCGCCGCGATCTCCATGCGCAGCTCCCACTCCTTGCGGGGCTCGTCGACGACGTCCAGCCGCTCGATCATGCGCTGTGTCTGCCGGGCCTTCGCGGCCTGCTTCTCGCTGGCCTCGCTGCGGAACTTGCGGCCGATCTTGTCGTTGTCGTTGTTCGCCTTGCGCCGGGCGTTCTTGACGCCCTTGTCCATCCAGCCCCGCTGCATCTGGGCGCGGCCTTCGAGGGCGGAGCGCTTGTCGGAGTACTCCTCGAAGTCCTCGCGCGCGTGCCGGCGGGCGGTGTCGCGCTCTTCGAGGTACGCCTCGTAGCCGCCGCCGTACAACGTGATCTGCTGCTGGGCCAGGTCGAGTTCGAGGACCTTGGTGACCGTGCGGGTGAGGAACTCGCGGTCGTGGCTGACGACGACGGTCCCGGCGCGCAGACCGGAGACGAAGCGCTCGAGGCGCTCCAGACCGTCCAGGTCGAGGTCGTTGGTGGGCTCGTCGAGCAGGAAGACGTCGTAGCGCGAGAGCAGCAGGGAGGCGAGTCCGGCCCGGGCCGCCTGGCCGCCGGACAGGGATGTCATCGGCTGGTCGAGACCGACGCCGAGCCCCAGGGAGTCGGCGACCTCCTCGGCGCGTTCGTCCAGGTCGGCGCCGCCGAGGTCGAGCCAGCGCTCCAGGCTGTTCGCGTACGCGTCGTCCGCGCCGGGCGCCCCGTCGACGAGGGCCTGCGTCGCCGCGTCCATCACCCGCTGGGCCTCGTCGACGCCCGTCCGGCGGGCGAGGAAGTCCCGTACGGTCTCGCCCTCCCGGCGCTCCGGCTCCTGGGGCAGGTGCCCCACGGTCGCGGAGGGCGGGGAGAGCCGCAGCTCGCCCTGTTCCGGGGTGAGGAGGCCGGCGAGGAGCCGCAGCAGCGTGGACTTGCCCGCGCCGTTGGCGCCGACGAGCCCGATCACATCGCCGGGCGCGACGACGAGGTCGAGTCCGGCGAAGAGCGCGCGGTCGCCGTGTCCGGCGGTGAGATTCTTGGCGACGAGAGTGGCAGTCATCAGGGAGCCGATTTTAACGGCCCGCCGGAACACCCTTGCGCCACGGATCCTGGTACGTGGGGACTGCGCGGACTGCCGAGCGCACGGGCTCCGGCGTGGTGAGCCTTGCTCAGCCGATGGCGAGCGATCAGCTCTGAGGCTGCCGCCCCGGCTCGCTGGTGTCGGTCGGTGCGGACTCGGACCGCTGCGGGGACGAACCGCCCTCTGGTCCGGACGACAGGATCGATTCCATGAGTCGCTGGGCGGCAGTGCTGCGTGTCGCCCGTTCCATTTCCGAGAGAAGGCGCTCTGCCGCGAGGGATCGGGAGAGTTCGAGGGGTTGCCTAAAATACATCAAGAGGTGTTGCGAGGCGCTTTCCTGAGACCGTACGAAGGTACGACCGATATAGGCGGCAATCGCGGCGCCGATCGCACTGAGGGTGCCGGCGACGACGGTCTTGGCCGTAGTGTCGGCGGTAAGGGCGAGAGACGCACCCAGAATGAGGACGACGAACCCGGCGCTCATGGCTACTTGCCCGTTGCGGAAGCTCTGTTCCGCCTGCTTGGTCACGATCCTGTGATAGTAGGCGAGCCGCTTCTCCGTCACGTCCCACAGAACAGGAAGCCGAAGGCCATTGGCTTGATCCACGGCCGCCTCCGCCCGATCCAGTTCCTGTCGAGCGTCCGCCAGCCAGAACCGGTCATTGTGAATCTTCCGCTGCGTCTTGCGATACCGCCGACCGCATTCGTAGACGATGAATCCCGCGACGACTTGCCCCGTAATGGAGTTGAGCAAATTCAGGGGCGAGGAGCTTGAGATCTTGGGTAAGAGGTCACCTCGGTAGGCTCCGTAGGAGATCAGGAGGAGACCGCAGAGCGCGGCGACGACTTCGCAGCTCAGGCCTCTGCGCCGTTCCGATGAATCGGCCCAGGAGACCCTCTCGCGGCGTTGCTTTTCCTCGTCGACGGGATCTCGCACCGTATTTCTCGCGCTGCCGGAGGGTTGGGCCTGGAAGGCCGCCGCCGTCTGCGACGGCAGGGTCACCGGTTGATGTCCGGAGTCCGGAACAACCCGTTGGGCATCACCACCGGCGCCACCAGCCTCGGGAGTCTCGTCTGCCATGACCCCCATGCTCCCAGCCGGAGATCCGCCGAGGTGCGGCTTTGTCACAACGGACTCCCGCGGAGGACGGCTGCGGCCCGGTCCGCGGGCGCACACCCTCGCGTGAAGGCTTGGGCGCTCCGGGCCGGTGGTCAGTGGGCCAATGCCGTGACCAGGACGCTTTCGGAGGTTCGGGCCACGAGGAACGAGTCCTTCTTTGCCGTCTTGGCGGTCAGCGGGATCCGGTGGTGGCCGGGGTCCAGAATGCCGTCGAAGAGGTCGTGGGTGCGGGTGCGGGAGAGACGGTCGCGGCGGTAGGCGGTCAGGCGGACCCGGCAGGTGGAGGTGACCTCGACAGCGGCCTCGCGGTCGGCGGCGACCAGGCCGGTGAGCCGGCGCAGTTCCCGGGGGCTGCGGTCCAGGGCGTGTTCGATCTGGGCGACCAGCAGCGGGACGATCGGCGCGAGTCCCTCGACGTGGGGCACGTCGACCCCCGCGCCACGGAAGGACTCCCTTACGGCGGCGCGTGCTTCGTCGGGGACGGACCGGCCGAACAACACCGCGCCGTAGGAGCGCAGTTCGTCCGCCGGGACCCCCACGGTGTCGCGGGCGATGTCGACGCCGATGCCGACGGCCCGCAGGGCGGCGGCCGGCTTCGCGAGCGGGGCGCCCCGGGCACCGATCAACAGAACACGGCGGCGGGCGGCCGCGTCACCGTCGAGCAGGGAGTTCAGCGCGCCGCGGTACTCGGGGCCGCGGAAGCGGAAGGGCCCTACGCCGTGGTAGCCGTTGCGTTCCAGATCGGCCCGTTCGCCGGTCTGCCAGGCGAAGTCCCGCCAGACGTAGTCGTCGCCGTCGCTCTCGATGACCGCGGTGACGGCACCGCATTCGACGCTCTCGCACTCGGGACAGCCGTAGATGACGTGCCTGCCCCCGTCGAGCGGAGCCTCCGCCTCAAGGAGGAGGCTGCGCACCTGGGCGGTGAAGATCGCGGGCGGCACGTCGGAGGCGATCGGGGAGACCGCGTCGAGGCCGGAGAGCCGGTCCAGCAACGGGCGTCCGCCGACGACGAAGTCGACGGCGTCCCGGCGTGCTCGGTGGTCACCGCCCGCGAGGACTCCACCGGCACGCGTCGCCGGGGCCAGGCCGAAGGTGGCGTACTCGGAGGACATGCTGTGAGTATCCCCGGGCGGAGCGTGACGAGACACCTCTGTCCTGGCATGTTCCGCTAACGTCCCCGCATGGAGAAGCCCGGGAGCGGTGAGGTGATCGTGGTCGGCGGCGGGGTCGTCGGCCTGACGACGGCCGTGGTGCTGGCCGAGGCCGGCAGACGGGTCCGGGTGTGGGCGCGGGAGCCCGCCGAGCGGACCACCTCGGCTGTTGCGGGGGCGTTGTGGTGGCCGTATCGCATCGCGCCGAAGGAACTGGCCCGTGTCTGGGCCCTGGAATCGCTCTCCGTGTACGAGGGGTTGGCGGCGCGGCCCGACGTGAGTGGCGTACGCCTGGTCGAGGGGGTCATGGGCGAGACGCGGCTGGACGAGCTGGGGTCGTGGGCGGCCCGCATACCCGGACTGCGCGCGGCGACGGCCGAGGAGTATCCGGGCACCGCGCTGCGGGCACGGCTGCCGTTGCTCGACATGCCCGTGCATCTGCGCCATCTGCGGGAACGGTTGCTGCGGGCGGGCGGGACGGTCGAGGAGCGGACGGTGACGGACCTCGCGGAGCCGGACGCGCCGGTCGTCGTGAACTGCTCGGGCCTCGGCGCCCGTGATCTCGTCCCGGATCCGGCCGTTCGGCCCGTTCGCGGGCAGCTCGTGATCGTCGAGAATCCCGGGATCCGTGAGTGGCTCGTCTCGACGGACCCGGCGGCCGGGACGACGACGTACGTCTTCCCGCAGCCGGACCGGGTGATCCTCGGCGGCACCACGGACGACGACGACTGGTCGCTGGTTCCGGACCCGGAGGCGGCGGCGCGGATCGTCGAGCGGTGCGCGGCACTGCGCCCGGAGGTCGCCGGAGCCCGTGTGCTCGGTCACCGGGTGGGGCTGCGGCCGGTGCGCGAGACGGTGCGGCTGGAACGCGAGGTGCGGCCGGACGGGAGGGTGCTGGTGCACAACTACGGGCACGGGGGCGCCGGAGTCACGGTGGCGTGGGGATGCGCGCGGGAGGTGGCCGGACTCGTCGGTCCGGCCGCCTCCCGCTGAACTCCGGCCGCGGCGGGCAGGAGGTCGGCGGGCCTGTGAGCCTGCGGGGTCGGCGGGCCCGGGACTAGCGGGCCCGCCGGGTCAGCGGGTTGGTCAACAGGTCGGCCGGCCCGAGGGGCGGCGGGTCGGCCGGCCCGTAGGTCAACGGGTCGGCCGGCCCGAGGGGCGGCGGGCCCGCGGGTCAGTCGGCCTCCCCCGGGACGCGGAGCGCGGGGCGCGGGGCGCGTACGCCGCCGAGGACGGACGCGGAAGGTGCCGCCGTGGAGCCCGTCGTCGCCCGCTCGAACGCGTCCGCGCCGCCCACCAGGGGCACCCGGGCCGAGGTGCGGGACAGGTCGAGCGTCAGGGTCGGTGTTCCGGCCGGAGGGTCGATCAGATCCTTGTCGGTGCCCGCGACGATCAGCGCGAGCCGGTGCCCCTTCGGGACCACGTGGTCCGTGGCCGCCAGGTCGAGCGTGATGGTGTACGCCGTGCCCGGGGTGAGCGCGACGCCCCTGTCCGAGGCGTAGTTGCCGAGGTCGGCCCAGCCGCGGCTGACGACGGTGTAGTCGACGTCGGTCCTGGCCGCCTCGGTCACCTTGTAGCAGGAGCTGTCGCCTGCCGTGCTCGCGCCCCAGCAGGTGCGGTCGGTGAGGGTCGTGACGCCCTCGCCGGAGCCCGCGTAGTCACGGATGGTGTCCGGGCCCAGGTCGACGAGGACCGCCGAGAGGTGGGCCGCCGAGGTGGTGGGTGTGGCGGTGACGGTCACCTTGGAGGAGCCGGAGAGCCGCAGGTCGCGGGTGAGCGGCCGGGTGGTGAAGCCGGCCTTGTCCGCTGTCGGTCGGTCGATGTTCGCGGCCCAGTCGGTCTCGCTCTGCCGCGGGTCGTCGGTGAAGGTCTCGGTGCCGGATCCGCGGCCGAGTCCGAGGGTGCCGACGCCCGGCCGCGTGCCCGTGCCCGGCCGCAGGGTCGTGGCGCCGGTGGCGCGGGGCGGCCAGACGGCGGAGGTCGTCCACTGGTCGGGGTGGCGTTCGACGTCGGCCATCGGCTCGTGGTCGATGCCGTTGTCGTAGCCGAGGAGTTCGTGGTCGAACCAGCGGTGCAGGGTGTCGACCCAGGCTCCGCGACGGAAGTCGAAGGGGTCGACATGGCCGGTCTGGGAGAGCCAGATCTTGCGGTCGACACCGTTCTTGGCGAGGGCGTCCCACCACTGGCCGAAGTTCTTGGTGCGGACGTTGAGGTCCTGCATGCCGTGGACGAGGAAGACGCTGGCCTTCACCTTCGAGGCGTCCTTGACGTAGTCGCGCTCGGTCCACAGCGACGTCCAGTCGCCCGTGCGCGGCGCGCCGTCGACCAGCTTCCGCTGCACCGCCGCGCACTTGGCGCGGGCGTCGGGGCTGTCGACGTAACCGGACAGCCAGTCGGGGCCGGAGTCGTAGAGCGGGGCGCCCTTGGCGAAGTAGTAGTCGTACCAGGAGGAGATGGCGCTGATCGGCACGATGGTCTTCAGGCCCTTCACGCCGGTGGCGGCGACGCCGTTGGCGATGGTGCCGTCCCAGCTCTTGCCGATCATCCCGGTCCTGCCGTTGGTCCAGCCGGCTCTGGCCCTCGTGGTCCCGGCGCGGGTGGTGTAGCCCCTGGCGCGGCCGTTCAGCCAGTCGATCACCGCCTTGGCGGACCGGACGTCGGAGCGGCCGCCGACGTCGACGCAGCCGTCGGAGCGGTCGGTGCCGGCGAGGTCGACGCCGACGAAGGCGTAGCCGCGCGGGACGAAGTAGTTGTCGTAGAACAGCGGCATCTGGACGACGTGGCCGTTCGCGTCGTACGTCTTCTTCTGGCTCTCGTTGCCGCGCCCGCAGCAGGAGTAGTACGGGCTGGCGTCCATGATCACGGGGATCCTGCGTCCCTGGCGGGCGAGTTCGCGCGGCCGGACGATGTCGACGGCGACGCGGTCGTGCCGTCCGTCGTTGTCGCCGTCGAGGCCGGTGTCGACCCAGACGGATTCGCGGATCGCGTTCTCGTACGAGTAGACCGGCGTGCTCTGCCGCGGGGCGCCGTGTGCGGCGGCCGGGACGAGTAAGGCGGCCATCAGGGCGGCCACGGCCGCCGTCGCGAGCGATCTCCAGGTCATGAAGCGCGTTCGGCTCACTGGTATCGGCATGCGCGGAACGTACCCCGGTCAACTCCCGTGCGACAGAGGGTCGGTGACAGGCCCCTGGGGCCGGATGGCTCATGTCGGCCGAATGGCGATCGTGTGACAGGGGTGGCCGTGGACATGACTGGTGCCCCAGGGACTGAATAGGCTCCGGACGGACTTCACGCCCCGACGACTTGGAGCTTGACGTGCACCGCAGACTCATCGCCCCGGGCGCCCTCGCCGCCTCCCTGCTGCTGGCGATCCCGGCATCGGCGGCAAGTTACACCCCGGGAGCACCGGGCATCGGCGACCCCTACTACCCGGCCTACGGCAACGGCGGATACGACGTCTCGCACTACGACCTGAGGCTCACGTACCAGCCGACGACGGACGAACTGGAGGGCACGGCCACCCTCCTGGCGACCACGACGCAGGACCTGTCCCGGTTCGATCTGGACTTTCTGCTCGACGTGAGCGAGGTCCGGGTCAATGGCGTGAAGGCGTCGTTCGCCCGGTCGGGCGAGCACGAGCTGGAGGTCACGCCGGCGAAGCCGCTCGCCAAGGGGACGTCGGTCACCGTCGTCGTCCGCTACAGCGGAGTGCCGTCGACGAAGAGCGCGTACGGCTTCTCGACCTGGCACCGCACCCCGGACGGGGCGGTCGCGGCGGACGAGCCCGAGTCGGCCTGGTGGTGGTACCCGAGCAACGACCACCCGCTCGACAAGGCGACCTACGACGTCTCGGTGGCCGTCCCGGACGGTACCCAGGCGATCTCCAACGGCACGCTCCAGTCGACGAGTTCACGGCTCGGCTGGACCCGCTACAACTGGCGGTCCAACAAGCCGCAGGCCACGTATCTGACCACGCTCGCGGTCGGGAGGTTCGACATCACGAGCGGCACCTCCGAGGGCGGCGTCCCGGTCGTCAACGCCTACAGCAAGGACCTCGGCGACAACGACGGAGCGGCGCGCGCCAGTGTCGAGCGCACGGGCGAGCTGGTCGACTGGCTGAGCGGCTACTTCGGGCCGTATCCCTTCAGCAGTGCCGGCGGTTACGTCCCCAACACCACCACCGGGTACGCGCTGGAGACCCAGACCCGGGTGTACTACAGCCCGCGCCAGTTCGCCAACGGCTCCAACACCTCCGTGGTCGTGCACGAGTTGGCGCACCAGTGGTTCGGCGACGACGTGTCGCTGAAGGGCTGGAAGGACATCTGGATCAACGAGGGCTTCGCACGCTACGCGCAGTGGCTGTGGTCGGAGCACGAGGGCGAGGGCACGGCGCAGGAGCTCGCGGACTACGTGTACGCCTCGCATCCGGCGGACGACGCCTTCTGGACGGTGGCGCCCGGAGACCCGGGGCCCGACAACCAGTTCGACATCGCGGTCTACGACCGGGGCGCTCTGGCGGTGCAGGCGCTGCGCAACGAGGTGGGGGACGCCACCTTCTTCGCCATTCTGAAGGGGTGGCCGAAGGAACACGCCTACGGGAACGCGTCGGTCGCCGACTTCCAGAAGTACGCGGAGCAGGTGTCCGGCCGGTCGCTCGCCGCCGGCTTCGACACCTGGCTGTTCCAGCCGTCGAAGCCGGCGGCCCCCTCGGCGCGTAACGCAGGGCTCGCCCCCGCATCGGCCGCGAAGGGTGCCGTAGCCCGGCCGAAGTCGTGGAAAAAGATCGCCGCCACGAACTCGGTCCACTCCGGCTGAGGCTCGGACCGCCCGCCCCGGCCGGGGCGGGCGGTTCCCGCGGCGAGCGGGCCGTGCCGCCCCGCGGCGGATGCCGCGGACACGCGGTGGTTCGGTGGGGACCCTTGTGGCACGCGGTGGTTCGGCTGGTGGCACCTGTGTCACACGGAGGCTCAGCGGGGGACGGCCCTCACCTCCGACTCGCCCACCTGGGCGAGGAGTTCCGCGCGGGTGACGGCGTCGGCCCGGGTCGCGGGCACCGTGCAGGCGTAGGCGCCGGCCACCGCGCCGTACAGGGCGCAGCGCCCGACCGGTTCGCCGGTCAGACGGCCGAAGAGGAATCCCGCGGCGAAGGCGTCCCCCGCGCCGTTCGAGTCGACGACCGGTGTGCGGGGCGGGATCGCGGGGATGTGGGTCACCTCGCCGTCGGCCAGTACGTACGCGCCCTCGGCACCGGCGGTGGCGACGACGACCTCGGCCCGGCCACGCTCCATGATCTTCCGCATGGTGCGCTCGTGGTCGGCGAGGGCGGTGGTGGAGACGAACACGACGTCGGCGGTGTAGGCGAAGGCCTCGTGGTACGGGTTCTCGCCGTCCCAGTTGTGCAGATCGGTCGAGATGGACACCCCGGCCTCCCGGAGGACCGGCAGGGCGAAGGCGCAGGGGTGGGTGATGGACACATGGGCGTGCCGGCTCGACGCGGCCAGGTCCCGCACCGTGTCCTCGGGCAGCCGGTCCCCTTCGCCCGCCCGGCTGTCGTCGTACAGGGACAGCCTGCGCCCGTCGGGGCCGACGAGGTTGACCGCGCGCTTGGTGCCCGCGGGCTGGGGGACCTCGGTGAGCGCGATGCCCCGCTCCCGGTGCAGGGCTCGCACGAGGTCGCCCTCGGGGTCGTCGCCGAGCATGTCGAGGTGGTGCGTGCGCAGGCCGAGGGTGTGCAGTCCCAGCGCGACGAAGTCACCGGTCTGTCCGGCCCGGGTCTCGATACCTGGGCGGATCATGTAGCTGTCGGCGTAGGGCAACGGCAGTTCGGGGACGTGGACGATCGTGTCCACACCCGCTCCGCCCAGGACGAGGACGTCGATGTCGCGGCTCATGACACTCCCTTTCGGACGCGAGCAGCGAGTCAACCAGGCCCCCGACGATCACCGCAAGGAATTGCAGAAACTTCCGCAAGCCCTTCCGCGCACTCCTTCCGCGGCCGGCTTCCGCGCTCGCTCACCCGCCTGCTCGGGCCGAGGATGCCGCCCGTCGCCCCGGCGCCTCCGGTGCCGGTCAGCCGCCGTGGTCGTACACCGTCACCGCCAGGCCGCGGCGCACCAGCCGCTCGGTGACCAGCGGTTCCACCCGCGCCCAGGTACCACCGGCCAGACCGCATCCGATGCGCGGCATGTGCACGGAGGCCCCGAGCTCGACCGCCCGGTCGGCCAGCAGCGCGAGTGAGGCGTCGATGGCCTCGTAGCGCACGGGCACTCCCTTGCTGCCGGTGCGTATCCCCCGCTGGCCCACCAGGTTCGCCACCCACACATACGGCTCGACCTGGACGAACTGGGCCGCGCCCAGGCCGAAGTCGTTGCCGGCGCGGCCGCGGTGCCAGGCGCGGTAGGCGGCCTCGGGCTCCGGCCAGCGGCGGGAGAGCGCCAGCACGAAGCCCTTCCCCCAGCCCCCGATGTCGTTGCACAGGTGGGCGATCAGCTTGACCCCCTTGGCCAGGGGAACGGTGGCATCACCGCGGACATACCTGATCTCCGACATGCCACCACCGTAGAGGCCGCCACTGACATCGACAGTGGTACGCACGCCGGTGGACAGGAGCTTTCACAACACTGGTGAGACAGCAATACTGTTGCACCGCGCCGTCACCCCTCACCCCGGACGCGCGCCGCACGACGCGAGAGGCGAGGACCTGGCATGACGACGGACACCGAGGAGCCGAAACTCACGGTCGACGAACTGGCCGCGCGCGCGGGCGTCACCGTCCGCACAGTCCGCTTCTACAGCGCCAGGGGCCTGCTTCCGCCGCCCGTGATCGGCCCCCGCCGGGTGGGCCACTACAGCCAGGAGCATCTGGCCCGGCTCGCGCTCATCGAGGAGTTGCAGCACCAGGGCATGACGCTGGCCGCGATCGAGCGCCACCTGACGCAGTTGCCGCCCGGTCTGAGCGCGCACGACCTCGCCATCCACCGTGCCGTGGTGGCCTCCTGGGCGCCCGACGCGATGGAGGACGTGACCCGGGGGGAACTGGAACGGCGGGCCGGGCGGCCGCTCGGTGACTCGGACCTGGAGCGGCTCGCCGCGATGGGCGTCGTCGAAGGGACGGGGGACCCGCTCCGGCTGGACCCCGGGCTGCTGAAGCTCGGCCTGGAGCTCCTGGACGTACCGATCGCGGACGAGACGATCCTCGCCGCGCGGACCGTCCTGCTGGACCACTCGCGCGCCGCGGCCCACGAACTGTCCGGCCTGCTGCGCAACGCCGTGGGCGACCAGGACTCCGTGGCGGCCGTGAAGTCGCTGTCGGCGCACATGCAGCCGCTGGTCGTGCAGGCGCTGCTGACCGCGTTCCAGCGCTCGTTGAAGGACGAGTTGCGGGAATGGCTCAAGGAGCCCTGACCGCCCCCGTGGAGCCAGGTCGTGTCCTCAAGGTCGCGCCCGCCGCCGCGTGGGGCGGGCGGCGACCAGACCCGCGCGCGGCGGGGCGGGGCCCCGGCGCGGGGGCGCGCGGCGCCCCCCGCCCGCGCGCGCGCGCGCGCCCCCCCCCCCCCCCCCCCCCC
>NZ_JBHYXD010000035.1:0-14635 GCF_042751995.1 Streptomyces sp. NPDC059371
GCTGCGAGACTGCCGCGCCGGGCGCCGCCCCCGCGGCGCGCCCCCCCCGGCGCCGCCCCCCCCCCCCCCCTTCCCCCTACCCGCCGCGTCCTACTTCGGCACGCCCGACGGAGCCGGAGCCGCCGGAGCCGGGATGGGCGAGCTCGCCACCGACTGGGGGGACTCCGCGTTGGCGAACACCGACGGGGCCGCCACCGCGGCCGACGGGTCGGGGGACTCGTCCTCCGCGGGCGCGGTGGGGCCGCCCACGATGCGGATCTCCGCGGCGTCGAAGGCGCGCTTGATGCGCCAGCGCAGCTCGCGCTCCACGGACAGGGCCTTGCCGGGCATCGTCTTGGCCGAGACCCGGACCACCATGGAGTCGAGGAGGACGCTGTCCAGGCCCAGGATCTCGATCGGGCCCCACAGGCGCTCGTTCCAGGGCTCTTCCTTGCTGATGGTCTCGGCGACGTCCCCGATGACGGACCGGACGTGGTCCAGGTCCTCCGAGGCGCGGACCGTGACGTCCACACCGGCCGTCGCCCAGCCCTGGGAGAGGTTCCCGATGCGCTTGACCTCGCCGTTGCGGATGTACCAGATCTCGCCGTTGTCGCCGCGCAGCTTGGTCACGCGCAGGCCCACCTCGATGACCTCGCCGGAGGCCACACCCGCGTCGATCACGTCGCCGACGCCGTACTGGTCCTCCAGGATCATGAAGACTCCGGAGAGGAAGTCCGTGACCAGGTTGCGGGCGCCGAAACCGATCGCGACACCGGCCACACCCGCCGAGGCGAGCAACGGGGCCAGATTGATCTCGAACGTGCCGAGGATCATCAGCGCGGCCGTGCCGACGATCAGGAAGGACGCGACGGAGCGCAGCACCGAGCCGATGGCCTGGGAGCGCTGACGGCGGCGCTCCACGTTCACCAGCAGACCGCCGAGCGCCGTACCGTCGACCGCCTCGGCGGTGCGGCCCATCCGGTCGATGAGCTTGGTGATCGCCCGGCGCACGAACACTCTCAGTATCGCCGCGATCACCAGCACCAGCAGGACGCGCAGACCTATGGCCAGCCAGGTCGACCAGTTCTCCTCGACCCAGCTCGCGGCATGGGTCGCCTTCTCCTGGGCGTCCTGAAGCGTGGGGGTCACCACACCGGTCGTCGTCGAGGGGGACGGCGACGGGGCCGGAGCGGCGGCCAGGGCCGATAGGACGGGCAGGGACACAGCAGGTACCTCCAGGCGTAGCGGTCTGCCCGCGGCGGGGACACGGGAGGGGTTGCCGTCCGGGCAGAACCACCACACTAACGGGGCATCGTGTGTGGATCGTTGTCATCTCCGGGGGAGAGACCGTGCTCACCTGGGGATGTAGGGGGTGTGGTCGAAAACACTCCCAGCCCGTTACCGGGACATGGTGGCGCCACCACCAGGCATGAGGGGAGACTGACTGCAGATCGTCCCGGCGCGAGCCACGCGCCGCCGGCGTACAAGGAGGCATCCGTGCCGCACGTCCTGGTCCTCAACGCGTCGTACGAGCCGCTCGGCGTCGTACCGCTCCACCGCGCGCTCGTCCTCGTCCTTGAGAACAAAGCCGTCTGTCTCGAGGAATCCGGCGCCTTCATGCACAGCGCGACCGTTACTGTCCCCGCACCCAGCGTGGTCCGGCTGAAGAGGTTCGTCCGGGTCCCCTACCGAGGGCCCGTCCCGCTGACCAGGCGGGCTCTGTTCGCCCGCGACGGCGGCCGGTGCATGTACTGCGGTGGCGTCGCAACCAGCGTCGACCACGTCATCCCGCGCTCCCGCGGGGGTCAGCACGCCTGGGACAACGTGGTGGCGTCCTGCCGCCGCTGCAACCACACCAAGGCCGACCGCCACCTGGTCGAGATCGGCTGGCGCCTGCGCCACAAACCCGCCCCGCCGACGGGGCTCGCCTGGCGCATCATCGGAACCGGGCACAGGGACCCGCGCTGGATGCCCTACCTGCAACCGTACGGCGCGGACGACGCCATGGCCCGGATCGACGGCATCTCAGCCTGACGATCCGGGCCTTCGTGATGGTGGCGCCGGCCGCCATCGCTTCCGGCGTCGGGAGGACCCCCGTGCCTCCCGGCCGCGGGCACCCGTGCCGCACGGGCGTCCGGGCCTGCCCGCCGCCGCCCGCCCGCCCGCCGGCAGACGCCTGCCCGCGGGCTTCACGGGCGTTCGGCGCTGCCCACGGGCCGGACGCGCGCGATCACGCCTGACGCAGCTCCGCGGGCCGCGCCGAGCGGCGCAGCAGGGGCAGCGACGTGGCCGCGGCCAGCAGAGACGCCGCGTAGACGGTGACGGGGACGACCAGGGGCAGCACCGGCACGAGTCCGCCGCCCGCGAGCTGCCCGTACCAGACGCCGATGCTGAGGCCCCCGGCCCCGGCCAGCGCGATCGCCGGGGCGAGCGGCAGGGCCGTCTCCAGGAGCAGGGCACGGCCGAGCACCGCCCGGGGTACCCCGGCGGCGGTCTGCGCGGCGAGGCCGCGGCGGCGGGTCGCCAGCGATTCGGCGGTTCCCACGGCCAGACCGGACAGGGCGATCGCGAGGGCGAGCAGGACCGCGGCGCCCGCGAGATCGATACCCGTCGTGTAGAGGGACGGGTCGGCGGGCAACGAGTCGCGGTCCCGCCCGGCGAGGGCGTCGAGCAGCACCTGCCGCACGCCGACGAAGCCCGTCCCCACGACGGTCACCAGCAGGACCGCCGCATGGGTGCGGGCGCCCGCCCAGGGGTCGTCCCGCAGCCGCTCGGCCGCGATCAGGACCGCCGGGTTCCCGGTCCGCCGGGCCAGCACGCGGCCCGTCAGCCGGGCGCTCGCCCCGGCCGCCCAGACGGCGCCGACGCCCGTGATTATCACCACGCCGAACACGAACGGCGGGGCCGTCCCGAACCCGCCGAAGGTGCGCGGAGCGAGGGTGAGCCCGGTGAGAAGCATCACGAGAGCCGTCAGGAGGATGGCGAGACCCGGCCCCCGCCCGCGGTCCGGGCGCACCCGTCGCACCCAGCCGAGCGGCGAGGCCACCACCCGGCGCAGGGCGAGAGCGCTCACCAGCGCGCCCAGCACGGGCACGGCGAGCGCGATTCCCGCGAAGCCGGCCCAGACGACGGCCGGCGGGTTGTGCCACTCGCGCAGCAGGACCGGGACGCCGACGGCGGTGGCGACGGCCGAGCCGGTCAGGCACGCGAGGCCCGCCTCCAGCGCGGCGATCCGCCGCACCTGCGCCGGGCCGGCCCCCGCCAGGCGCAGTGTGGCCAGCCGCCGGTCGCGGTGCACGGCCCCGACGCGGGCGCACTGGCCGAGGAAGCCGAGCACCGGCACCAGCAGGAGCAGCAGGGTGAGAACCACGCCCGCCCGCTCGCCGGGCTGTCGCAGCAGGGCGTGGGCGGGGGGCATGGAGTACTGCCCCTGGAGCGAGGCGATGGCGACGGCCGCAAGGCAGAGCCCGGTGGCCAGGGCCGCCCCGACGGCCGTCAGCGCGACCCGCCACCCCTCGCGCCGGTCGGAACCGCGGGTCAGGAGCAGCGCGATCCGGAGGTCGGTCCTCACCGGGACACCTCCGTCGTGGCCGCCGGGGCCGTCGCCGGGGTGCCGGGGCCGGTCACGACCCCGTCCCGCAGCGCGACCTCACGGTCCGCGTACGCCGCCACCTGGGCGTCGTGCGTGATCAGCAGGACCGCCGTGCCGGCCTCCCGGGCGGTGTGGATCAGGGCGGTCATCACCTGCTCTCCGGCGAGGGAGTCCAGCGCGCCGGTCGGCTCGTCCGCGAAGACGGCCTTCGGATCCGTGACGAGGGCCCGCGCCAGCGCCACCCGCTGGGCCTGGCCGCCGCTCATCTCACCGGGCCGCAGCGCCTCCTGACCCCGTACGCCGAACCGCTCCAGCCACTCGCCCGCCCGCTCCCGCGCCGCCGCCCGGGAGGCACCCGCGAGCAGCAGGGGCAGCGCCACGTTGTCGGCGGCGGTCAGCTCGGGGATGAGCTGTCCGAACTGGAACACCACGCCGAAGTCCGTGCGGCGCAGTTCACCGAGCCGCTTCTCGGGGAGCAGGTCGAGGCGCTCGCCGCCGTACTCCACGGTTCCGCCGTCGGGCCTGACGATGCCCGCCAGGCAGTGGAGCAGGGTGGACTTGCCGCTGCCGCTGGCCCCGGTGACGGCGAGGACCTCGCCCGCGGACAGGTCCAGTGAGGCGCCGCGCAGCGCCCGGGTCGGGCCGTGCGCCTTGACCAGGTCCCTGGCGGTCAGAAGGGGGGTGCTCATGCTGTGTCGACCTCCGCGGTCAGGGTGGTGAGCCGGGCCGCCGTGGTCGTCATCCAGCGGAGGTCGGCGTCGAGGTGGTTGAGGGCGTAGTCGGCCGACAGGACGGTCGCGAGACCGGCGCCGGGTGCCGTCTTCACCGCCGTGAGCTCGCGCATCCGCGCCATGTGCGCCGCGCGCTGCGCCCGCAGATAGCCGGCCGGGTCCGCCGAGGCCAGGATCGAGACGACGACCTTGGCGAAGATCTCGTTCGTCACGAAGGGCGCGGGTGGCGCGATCTCGCCCGCCCAGCGGGTCAGTTCACTCGTTCCGTCCCCGGTCGAGCGGTACAGGGTCCGCTCGGGGCCTCCGTCCGAGTCGGTGCCGTCGACCGCGGCGAGACCGTCGCGGACCAGCCGCTGCAAAGTCGTGTACACCTGCCCGTACGCCAGCGGGCGGGCCTGCGGGAAGCGTTCGTCGTGCCGTCGCTTGAGGTCGTACCCATGGCTGGGTCCTCCGGCGAGCAGCCCCAACAGGATGTGACGGGTACTCATGGAGATCAGTATGCACTCAAGATATGTACTGAGTGAATAGCTGGACGCGAAAAGCTGATCACGCGCGTTGCCGAGGGGCGTGGAGGAGCGCCGGCCCGGGGGCGCCGAGAAGCGCGGGGAGTGCCGGGGAGTGCCGAGGGAAGCCGGGAGTGCCGGGAACCGCCGAGGGGCCTCAGTCCGCGACCGCGTACGCCTCCGCCGACCACAGCGAGTACCCGTACGCCGTGGCCCGCCGCATCCCCTGGACGCGGACGTAACGGACGTCGCGTTCGTCGAAGCGGAGGGATTCCCGGCCGCCGCGGGCGTCGGTCACGGTCGTCGCCGTGCGCCACACGCGTCCGTCGGCGGAGACCTGGACGCGGTACGCGGACGGGTGCGCGTCCTGCCAGGTCAGCACGAGCCGGCCGAGGCGCACCGGCTCGGCGAACTGCACCTGCCACCAGGCGCCGTCGTCCACCGGGGAGGACCAACGGGTCGCCGGGTCGCCGTCGTTGGCCGCCGAGGCCGGGAAGTCGGGGGTCTCGTCGGCGGACGAGGAGGCCGTGCCGGTGCGGGCGAGGTCGGGGCCCGCCGTACGCGGGAAGGCGCGGACGGTCAGGGTGCGGGTCTGGGCGCCGAAGGCGACCGTCACCTCGTACGAGCCCGACGGCGTTCCCGGCGGGACCGTGACCTCGACGACGCTGTCGACGACGGCGCCGCGCGCCAGAGTCGGTGAGGGCCGCGAGACCTTGACCCGGATGCCCTCGGGAGCGCGTGCGGTCAGCTCACCGCTGACGCCGGTGGGACGCAGGGACGTCAGCCGGGCCGTGATCCGCTCCGTGCCGCCGATCTCCACGTCCGTCGTGGAACGGGCCAGGTCCAGGGCCGCGGCGGGCGTGTCGGCGAACCACGGCACGAGATGACGGACCTGGGAACGCTCGGGTCCGACGACCCGCAGCGCGTCCACGGGCACGCCCTCCGCACCGATCTCCGCCGCGCCGAGCTCCGTCGCGCCCCCGGCGGTGAGGGCGCCGAGGTACCGCCAGCCCTCGCCCGGCACGTGCGCCTCGACGAAGCCCGTCGCGCCGGGGTCGGTGAGCACGCTGACGTCGGTGAGGGTGCGGGGGCGCGGGAGCAGCACGACGCGGCCGTCCTGCCCGCCGCCGTCCCCCGTCGTGCCGTCGTCGGGCGTGCTCCCCGCGCCGTCCGCGGCACCGCCCCGTCCGCCCGTGTCCGCCGTGCCCGCGCCGCCGGTCCCCGTGCCGCCGCGCCCGGTCGCGCCGGGGTTCTTCGGGGCTCCCCGGCCGGTGGAGGACTCGTTGCCGAGGCCCGCCCACTGCTCGTACGCCGTGCGGGCCCGCTTCAGGAACGGGTCGAGCACGCCCGTGCCGACCTTCACCTCGCTCGCCGCGAGCTCGCCGCGCAGCCGGTTCAGCGCGCGGTACGCCGTCCACGCCGCCGTCGCGTCCCCCCTCGACTGGGCGTCGAGGAGTGCGACGGCCGTCTCGCCGGCCTCGCCGTAGCGCGCCAACTGCCCGGTCCAGGGCTCCACTTCGGTGGCGATCGGACGGCCCGCCAGCCGCCCCGGCGTCTCGCGCATCACGGTGAAGGCCGCGCGCAGCCGCTCGGCCGCACGCTCGCCCGCGGTGCGGTCCGTGCCCGTCCACGCCTGCCAGAACGCCTCCATGAGCGGGCGCAGGTACGCCGACTCCTCGCCGCCGAGGACGGAGGACGCCTCGTTCCCGGCCAGCGCGCGCAGCGCGTCCGCGTCCCGGGCGTCCCCGCCCGCGAGATCCTCGATCGCGGCGTCCCAGGACTCCTGGGGCCGGTAGTCCCGCGGGTTCCACGCGTAGTCGGCCGTCGTGAACAGCGGGATGCGGGAGGCCTCCGCCTGGGGCATCGCGTTGGCGAGCAGAGCCGCCGAACCCGTGGCCACCGCCGGGTCGCGCCCCTGGTAGGGGCCGAGGAACACGCGGTCCTGCGCGTAGTCGTTGACGGGGTAGTTGTCCATGGTGACGAGCCGATGGCTGCCGAACACCGCCTGGGTGCGTGCCAGTTCGCCGCCGGTGATGGTCTTCGGCACGACACCGATGCCCGTCCAGGCGACCTCGACGCTTTTGTCCAGCGCGCCCCCCAGCTTCCGGCGGTAGTCGGTCGAGCCGTCCTCGTAGTACTCCGTCGGCATCAGGGACAGCGCGGCCACCTCCGGGTGACGGGCGGCGAGATGCCGGGCCACGGCGTTCGCCACCCGCGCCTGCGCCTTCGCCGCCGCCCCGGGGCCGGAGCCGAACGCGTCCGCGTCCTCCTCGCAGTGCCACTCGGTGTAGCTGACGTCCTGGAACTGGAGCTGGAAGGACCGGAACCCGAGCGCCCACATGGCGTCGAGCTTGTGTGTCAGGGCCTTCACGTCGGAGTCCGAGGAGAAGCACATCGCCTGTCCCGGGGCCACCGCCCAGGTCAGCGTGACGTGATTGCGGAGCGCCCGGTCCGCCAGGTCCCGGAAGCGGGCGCGCTCCCCGGCCGGGTACGCCTCACGCCAGCGCGCCTGCCGGAAGAGGTCGTCGCCGGGCGCGTACACATAGCGGTTCTGCTTGGTCCTGCCCATGAAGTCGAGCTGCGCGAGCCGCTGTTCAGGGGTCCACGGGCTGCCGTAGAACCCCTCGGTGACGCCCCGCACGGCGGTGCCGGGCCAGTCACGGACGACGGCACCGGCGATCCGGCCGCCGGCGCCGAGGAGTTGGCCCAAGGTCTGCACCCCGTGGAACAGGCCGTCCTCGCCGACTCCCGCGAGCGCGACCGTGTCCCGGCCGTCGGCACGGCCGACGGCCAGCCGGTAGCCGCCGGAGGGGAGGTCGGCGCGCGGCGCGGCGCCGAGCGCCGTGAGCGCCCGCTCCAGGGAGCCCGAGGCGGCGCGCGTGACGCCGGAGGCCCCCGTGCCCCGCCCACCGGTGTCCGCGGTGTCCGTCCCCAGGCGCACCACCAGAGCGCGCGCCGGGAGCGCGTCACCGTCGCGCGCCGTCGTGATCGTGCGTGCGCCGGCCTGTCGCAGCAATGCGCGCAGCGCTTCGAGCGCGTACGGGTCGAGATCGCCGGCCGGGGCGTTTGCGTCGACGCTCACGCCGGGGGCGTACGAGGTCAGGGGGACGCCCGGGCCGTACGAACCGGCCGGAGAGCCCGAGCCGCCGGACGTGTCCGGCGCCGGGGTCACCAGGACGACCTCGTCCGTGACGGTGACCGCGGTGCCGTTCGCGCGCAGCGACTGGGGGCGGGGCCAGACGGCGGGCACGGTGCTTCCGGCGGGTTCCCGGTCGCTTCCGGCGGGCGCGCGGTCGTCCGCGGAGGCCGCCTGGCCATGGGTCGCCGCGAGGGCCGCGGGGGCCGTGACGAACGTGCTCGCGACCACGGCGAACGCCAGTGCGGTCGCTCCTTGTCCACGCCCGAGTCGCACGGTTCCCCCTCGTAGCCCGCCATCCCGGCCGCGGCGTCGGTGTGCCGTCGAGCCCACCATTCGGGTGGTGAAGGTGTCAACGAGAGTGGCCGAAGTGCCGGGATTACCCCAGCCTGGAGGCGCGGCCCGGCCCCGCGGGACGGCCACGGAATGTGACCAGGAGCACGTTGTCCGTCCGTGAGCGTCTGCCGTCGCGCCCACGGGGTAGGGCTGCGATGACCGCCCGGGGCATCCGTTTCCGGCACGAACCGCCGGAATGCCCCCGGTCGCCGTATCCGACCTCGACAAGGAGGCCCCCGTGGCCGCATCGGCACACCTGCTCCTGACGGCCCTGTCCGAACGCGCGGCGGAGGCGTCCGTCCCCGGCCCGCGCGCCGGCCGGGCGTCCGCCGAGCCCGAGGGCGCCCCCCTGTCCCGGCTCGCCTCGGAGGGCCCCTGCTCCGCGGCACCGCTGACGAGCGAACCCCCGCTGCCCGACGCCGAGCCGCTGACCAGTGAGCCGCCGCTCGCCGACGCCGCGCATCTGACGAGCGAGCCCACCTCGACCGGCGCCGCGTCGGGGGTCTGATGGCACCCACCGGGCCCGCCGACCCGCCGCGGACGGCCTCGGAGCCGGCGCCGCGGACACCCCTGTCCCAGCTCGCCGAACTGCACGGTGTCGCCCCCGAGTACAGCCCGTCCCCCGGCCGCACGGTCGCGGCGCCGGACACCGCGCTCGTCGCGATCCTGGCCGCGCTCGGCGTCGACGCGAGCACCCCGGAAGCCGTCCGGGCCGCCCTCGCGCTGCACGAGGCCGAGACGGCGAAGCGGCTGCTGCCGCCGACCCTGGTGTGCTGGGGCGGACTCGTCCCCGCCGAGGTCGCCGCACTGCAGGACGGCACCCGTCTGAGCGTCACCACCGAACAGGGCGAGTCCCGCGCGTCCGCCGAGAACCTTCCGCCCGGTGTCCACACGCTGCGCGCCACCGCCCCCGACGGCCGCACCGCCGACGCCCACCTCGTCGTCGCCCCCACCCGGCTGCCCGCGCCGCCCGGACGCGCCTACGGCCTGCTCGTCCAGCTCTACTCCCTGCTCTCCCGCCACTCCTGGGGCATGGGCGACCTCGGCGACCTCGCCGAGCTGACAGCCTGGGCGGGACGCGCGCTCGGCGCCGGATTCGTCCAGGTCAACCCGCTGCACGCGGCCGTGCCCGGCGACCCCACCGACCCCTCCCCGTACCGGCCCTCCTCCCGCCGCTTCCCCGACCCGGTGCACCTGCGCGTCGAGGACATCCCCGAGTACCCCTACGCCGAGGACCAGGACCGGCTGCGCACGCTGCGGGAGCGCGCCGAACGGCTGCGCGACTCCGTTCTGCGCAAGGGCGCGCTCATCGACCGCGACGCCGTGTGGGAACTCAAGCGCGAGGCGCTCGCGGCGGTGCGCGCCGTACCGCTCGGGCCCGGACGGCAGGCCGCGTACGCCGACTTCCTCGCCGAGGAGGGCCGGGCGCTGGAGGACCACGCCACCTGGTGCGCGCTCGCCGAGGTGCACGGCTCCGACTGGCGGAACTGGCCCGTGGCCCTGCGCGACCCCCGCTCGCAGGCGACCGCCCGCGCCCGGGGCGAACTGATGGACCGCGTCGACTTCCACAGCCGGCTCGCCTGGCTCACCGAGGCCCAGCTCGCCCGCGCCCAGCGCTCCGCGCGCGACGCGGGCATGGCCATCGGTCTCGTGCACGACCTCGCCGTCGGCGTCCACCCCGACGGAGCCGACGCCTGGGCCCAGCAGGAGTACTTCGCGGCCGGCATGTCCGTCGGCGCGCCCCCGGACGCCTTCAACGCGCGCGGCCAGGACTGGGGTCTGCCGCCCTGGCGGCCCGACCGGCTCGCCGCCTCGGGCTACGCCCCCTACCGCCGGCTGCTGCGCGCGCTCCTGCGCCACGCCGGCGCCCTGCGCATCGACCACGTCATGGGCCTGTTCCGGCTCTGGTGGATCCCCGAGGGGCAGCCGCCCACCGAGGGCTCGTACGTCCGCTACGACGCCGAGGCGATGCTCGCGATCCTCGTCCTGGAGGCCTCGCGGGCCGGAGCCCTGGTCATCGGCGAGGACCTCGGCACCGTCGAACCCGGAGTGCGCGAGAAGCTCCAGGAACGCGGAGTGCTCGGCACCTCGGTGCTGTGGTTCGAACGCGACTGGGACGGGGACGGGCTGCCCCTGCCGCCCGAGGGCTGGCGCGCCGACTGCCTGGCCACCGCCACCACCCACGACCTGCCGTCCACCGCGGCCCGGTTCACCGGCGAGCACGTCGAACTCCGCGACCGCCTCGGCCTGTTGAGCGGCTCCCTCGACGAGGAACGGGCGGCCGCCGCCGCGGACGTCCGGGAGTGGCTGGCGCTGCTCTCCCGGCTCGGACTGCTGCGCGGTCCGAGCGGCGGGGCGCCCGCCTCGGTGGAGGAGGCCGAGATCCAGGCCGTGCACCGCTTCCTGCTGCGCACCCCGGCCCGGCTGATCGGCGTCTGGCTCCCGGACGCCGTCGGCGACCGCCGCCCGCAGAACCTTCCGGGCACCTGGGACGAGTACCCCAACTGGCGGCTGCCCATAGCCGACGCCGAGGGCCGCCCGGTGACCCTGGAGGAGCTGGCCGCGTCGCCCAGGCTCCACGCCCTCATCGACGTGGTGCGGGCGGAGAGCGAGCGCACGGGCGCGCCCGGGAGCCCTCCGGAACAGCCGCCCCGTGTCCCGTGACGCCCTCCGGAACCGCCGCCCCGTGCCCCGTGACCTCCGTACGGCACCCCGGACGCGCGGCCCCGTCGGGTGTTCGCTACGTTTGCACCGTGGACAAGAAGAACGCCCTGCGCGCCGGTGCCCTGGCGGCCGGCACGACGCTGATGATGCTGCTCATGTCGTCCCCCGCGCTCGCGCTGACCCGCGACGACGGCGACGACCCCGGCTCCGGCCTGAGCGTGATCGAGACGCTCGGCCTCTACGTCGCGCTGCCGCTCGTACTGTTCGGGGGCATCACCGCCCTCGTGATGGTCCTGGACAAGTCCCACAAGCAGCCGAAGCAGGGCTGAGCCCCGCACCCCTGACTCTGTGCCGAGGGAGTCCGCGTACCCACGGGTGCGCGGACTCCCTCGACGCGTTTCCCGGACCTCAGCCCCGCCGCACCTCGTACAGGAAGCAGCCGTACTCCACCGCCCGTACGTGGACCAGCGCCACCTCCGGGTCCGCGAACGCCTCCGTGAAGGCCTCGCCGAACGCGGACGGTGTCCCGACCAGCCGCCCGCCCAGGATGCGTCCCTGGGCCGAATAGCGGCGGACCGTGCGGTGGGCGTTCGTGAACGGGAGGGCGCCCGTGGCCGGGCCCGCGCACTCCTCCGCGTGGATGAAGACCGGGCCCGTCTCGTCGTAGGGACCCGGCTCCGCGCCGGTCCGTGCCGCCCAGCGGCGCAACGGGGCGTAGGAGACCAGGCAGACGCGCTCTCCGGGCTCGCTGCGGCGCAGACAGCACCGCAAGGGGGACCCGCCCTCCTCGTCGGTCAGCGGGACGGGCCGGCGGCCCGCGTCGTCGGTGTCGCGGAGCTCCTTCAGAGCGGCCGCGCCGATGGGCTGTGCCGTGTATGTCGTCATGTCTCAAGGCTCACGGCCGCGACGGCCCGGCACCGGCGGGAAACGGACATCGCGCTGTGTGCGGGTCCCGTGGAAGGATGGCGCAACCCACACATAACGAGGAGATGACCGCGTGCCTGGCACAAACCTGACCCGCGAAGAGGCGCAGCAGCGGGCGAAGCTGCTCACCGTTGACTCGTACGAGGTCGAACTCGACCTCTCCGGCGCGCAGGAGGGCGGCACCTACCGGTCCGTGACCACGGTGCGCTTCGACTCCGCCGAGACCGGCGCGGAGTCCTTCATCGACCTGGTCGCCCCGGCCGTCCACGAAGTCACCCTCAACGGCGACCCGCTCGACCCCGCCGAGGTCTTCGAGGACTCGCGGATCGCGCTGCCCGGCCTCCTGGAGGGGCGCAACGTCGTCCGCGTCGTCGCCGACTGCGCCTACACCAACACCGGTGAGGGCCTGCACCGGTTCGTCGACCCCGTCGACCAGCAGGCCTACCTCTACACCCAGTTCGAGGTGCCGGACGCCCGCCGCGTGTTCGCGTCCTTCGAGCAGCCCGACCTCAAGGCCACCTTCCAGTTCACCGTGAAGGCGCCGACCGGCTGGACGGTCATCTCCAACTCGCCGACCCCGGAGCCCAAGGACGACGTCTGGGTCTTCGAGCCCACGCCGCGGATCTCGACGTACATCACCGCGCTGATCGTCGGCCCGTACCACTCCGTGCACAGCGTGTACGAGAAGGACGGCCAGACCGTACCGCTCGGCATCTACTGTCGCCCCTCGCTCGCCGAGTTCCTCGACTCGGACGCGATCTTCGAGGTCACCCGGCAGGGCTTCGACTGGTTCCAGGAGAAGTTCGACTACGCGTACCCCTTCACGAAGTACGACCAGCTCTTCGTGCCCGAGTTCAACGCGGGCGCCATGGAGAACGCGGGCGCGGTCACCATCCGCGACCAGTACGTCTTCCGCTCCAAGGTCACCGACGCCGCGTACGAGCTGCGCGCCGAGACGATCCTGCACGAGCTGGCCCACATGTGGTTCGGCGACCTGGTCACCATGGAGTGGTGGAACGACCTCTGGCTGAACGAGTCGTTCGCCACCTACACCTCCATCGCCTGCCAGGCCTACCACCCCGACAGCCGCTGGCCGCACTCCTGGACCACCTTCGCCAACTCCATGAAGACGTGGGCGTACCGGCAGGACCAGCTCCCCTCCACCCACCCGATCATGGCCGAGATCCGCGACCTCGACGACGTGCTCGTCAACTTCGACGGCATCACGTACGCCAAGGGCGCCTCCGTCCTCAAGCAGCTCGTCGCCTACGTCGGCATGGACGAGTTCTTCCGCGGCGTCCAGGCCTACTTCAAGGCCCACGCCTTCGGGAACACGCGCCTGTCCGACCTGCTCGGCGCCCTGGAGGAGACCTCCGGACGCGACCTCGGCACCTGGTCGCAGAAGTGGCTCCAGACCGCCGGGATCAACATCCTGCGCCCGGAGATCGAGACCGACGCCGAAGGTGTCGTCACCGCCTTCGCCATCCGCCAGGAGGCCCCCGCGCTGCCCGCCGGCGCCCAGGGAGAGCCCACACTCCGCCCGCACCGCATCGCGGTCGGCCTCTACGAGTTCGACGGCGCCAGCGGCAAGCTCGTGCGCGACGAGCGCATCGAGCTGGACGTGGACGGAGAGCTGACCGCCGTACCGCACCTCCTCGGCAAGCGCCGCCCCGACGTGATCCTGCTCAACGACGACGACCTGTCGTACGCCAAGGTCCGCCTCGACGAGGACTCCCTCGCCTTCGTCACCGAGCACCTCGGCGACTTCGAGTCCTCCCTGCCGCGCGCCCTGTGCTGGGCCTCGGCCTGGGACATGACCCGCGACGCCGAGCTCCCCGCCCGCGACTACCTGGCCCTGGTGCTGTCCGGCATCGGCAAGGAGTCCGACATCGGTGTCGTGCAGTCGCTGCACCGCCAGGTCAAGCTCGCGATCGAGCTGTACGCCGACCCGGCGGCCCGCGAGGCGCTGCTCACCCGCTGGACGGACGCGACGCTCGCCCACCTGCGCGCGGCCGAGGCTGGCGGCGACCACCAGCTCGCCTGGGCGCGCGCCTTCGCGGCGACCGCGCGCACGCCGGAGCAGCTCGACCTCCTGGAGGCGCTGCTCGAAGACCGCGAGACCATCGAGGGCCTCGCCGTCGACACCGAGCTGCGCTGGGCGTTCGTCCAGCGGCTCGCGGCCGTCGGACGCTTCGACGAGGCGGAGATCGCCGCCGAGTACGAGCGCGACAAGACCGCCGCCGGCGAGCGGCACGCGGCCACCGCCCGCGCCGCCCGGCCCACCGAGGAGGCGAAGGCCGAGGCGTGGGCCTCGGTCGTCGAGTCCGACAAGCTCCCGAACGCCGTGCAGGAAGCGGTCATCGGCGGCTTCGTGCAGGCCGACCAGCGTGAGCTGCTCGCCCCGTACACGGACAAGTACTTCTCCGCGGTCAAGGAGATCTGGGACGCCCGCTCGCACGAGATCGCGCAGCAGATCGCGACGGGCCTCTACCCGGGCATCCACATCTCCGAGGAGACCCTCGCCAGGACGGACGCGTGGCTGGCCTCGGCCGAGCCCAACGCCGCCCTGCGGCGCCTCGTCTCGGAGTCCCGCTCGGGTGTCGAGCGCGCTCTGAAGGCGCAGGCGGCGGACGCGCGCGCGACCACCGCCTAGGAACGGACCGGGAACGGACAGACCCCGAGGGGGGGCGCCCCCCCCCGCGCCCCCCCCCCCCCGCCGGGGGTTGTGGCCGCTGGGGGGACCCCGTGAGGGAATACCCCGCCAACACCC
>NZ_JBHYXD010000035.1:14645-17636 GCF_042751995.1 Streptomyces sp. NPDC059371
AACCACCACCACCACACCTCCAACCCACCATACTGTGTGCTGTTTGGTTTTCTTATTTTCTTCACCCCCCCCGCGGGGGCGGCCCCCGGCGGGCCCCCGCCCCCTCGGGCGTGTGATGGAGCCGGGTGTCAGCCCTCGTTGAGCTCGGCCGCGACCAGCTCCGCGATCTGGACCGCGTTCAGCGCGGCACCCTTGCGGAGGTTGTCGCTGGAGATGAACAGCGCGAGGCCGTTCTCGGCCGTCTCGTCCGGCCGGATGCGGCCGACGTACGAGGCGTCCTTGCCGGCGGCCTGGAGCGGCGTCGGGATGTCCGAGAGGACGACACCCGGGGCGCCGCCGAGAAGCTCGGTGGCGCGCTCGGCGGAGATCGGACGGTCGAAGCGGGCGTTCACCTGGAGGGAGTGCCCGGAGAACACCGGGACACGGACGCAGGTGCCGGAGACCTTGAGGGCGGGGATCTCCAGGATCTTGCGCGACTCGTTGCGCAGCTTCTGCTCCTCGTCGGTCTCGTTCAGACCGTCCTCGACGATCGAACCCGCGAGGGGGAGCACGTTGAAGGCGATGGGGCGCTTGTAGACCTGCGGCTCGGGGAAGTCGACCGCCTCGCCGTCGTGGGTCAGCCCGTCGGCCTCGCCGACGACCTTCAGCGCCTGGCCGTGCAGCTCCGCCACACCGGCGACACCCGAACCGGACACCGCCTGATAGGTGGCGACGACGAGCGCCTGGAGGCCCGCCTCCTCGTGCAGCGGCTTCAGGACCGGCATCGCGGCCATCGTCGTGCAGTTCGGGTTGGCGATGATGCCCTTGGGACGGTCGGCGATCGCGTGCGGGTTCACCTCGGAGACGACGAGGGGGACCTCGGGGTCCTTGCGCCAGGCGGAGGAGTTGTCGATCACGACGGCGCCCTGGGAGGCGACCTTCTCGGCCAGCGCCTTGGAGGTGGTCCCGCCCGCCGAGAACAGCACGATGTCCAGGCCCGAGTAGTCCGCCGTGGAAGCGTCCTCCACCGTGACTCCGTCGACGACCGTTCCGGCCGAACGGGCCGAGGCGAACAGACGCAGCTCCCGCACCGGGAAGTCCCGCTCGACGAGGATCTTGCGCATGGCTGTGCCGACCATACCGGTGGCTCCGACGATTCCGACCCTCACGGCGACTCCCTTGACGTGCGTTCTTCGTGGTCCAGCGCTTCCATGATGCGTCTCACCCGGGCCCGCGTGTCCAATCCTTTCGTCGCGCGGCTCACAGCGTGGGACGCGGACCCGCGCGCGCGGGAGCCCGATCCTGCGGCGGCCGGGCGTCCGGGTACGAAGAAATCGCCCGGCGACACGGGGGAACCGCAAGCCGTACGGTGCGTCCCGGTCATGGATCCGGTTCCGGTGTGACGTACGCCTCGAACGAGGCCGAACGTTTTCACCCGCGCCGGCGTCGTAGAGGGGACGCGGGGAGGGGAGGGGTGCTGTGCTGCGCAGAAAGCCACGTCGGGCACCGGGGGCGGACGACCCCCTGGACGCGACGCAGGAACGCCGGGTGCGGGCGGTGCTCGCGCTCGGTGGGGTGCCGCAGGCGGACCTGCCGGACGGGGTACAGCAGGTCCGGCTGCGGCTGCTGGAGCGGGCCGCCAAGGGGTACGAGGCGCCGCGCGACGTGTCGGCCTGGGCGGCGGTCGTCGCCTCGAACCTCGCGATGGACTGGCACCGGGCCAAGCGCCGGCAGGAGCGGCTGGGCGAGCGGCTCGCCTCGCTGCGCCAGATGGAGCAGCCCTCCGACGAGGAGTCCAGCGTGCTCTCGCTGGCCGTCGCCCAGGGCCTGGACGAACTGCCCGACGCCCAGCGCCAGGTCCTCGTCCTGCGGTTCTACGCCGACCTGCCGGTGCGGGACATCGCCCAAGAGCTCGGCATACCCGAGGGCACGGTCAAGAGCAGGCTGCACACGGCGGTCCGCGCGCTGCGCGCCCGCCTGCACGAGGACGAGGTGGTGTGACGTGGCCGAGTACGAAGGTGTGGACGCGCTGCTGGCCGCGATCACGGACGCCGAACTGCCCGAGGGCGCTCGCGACGACGTCGTGTTCATGGCCGAGCACCGGTCGGCCGCCGCGGACGTGGACGTGCTCCGGGAGCAGTTGGTCGTCATCGGTGACGCGCTGGCGGACGCCGGGAGGACCGCCGAGCCGGCCCGCGGGGCCCGGAGCTCCAGGGGGGCCAAGCGGTTCCCAGGGCCGCGGAGGTCGGGCGACGGGCGTCCTGGGGGCACCCCGGGGAAGCGCTCCGGGTACCGGCGCGCGTTCGCCGTCGGGGTCGGCACCCTGGCCGCGGCCGCGGTGGCCTCGGTCGTCGTCGGCCTGGGCTGGCTGGTCACGCAGGGCGGAGCGGGCGGGGTGGACAAGACGAACTCCGCGGACGCCAAGGTGCAGAACAGCGACGACTCGGGCTCGCTCAGCGCCCCCGGCTACATCGCCTGCTCCCGGCTCATCGCGGAGGGCACGGTCACGAAGGTGGCCGCGGTCCCCGGCACCGCGCGGGACCGGATCACCCTGGACGTCTTCCACTACTACAAGCCGGCCAGGGGCGAGAAGGAGGTCACCTTCCTGATGGACCAGGACGTCGACCCGCGGCTGCACCGGGGCGACGAGGTGCTGGTCGCCATCCAGCGGCGCGCCTCGACACCCGACATCTGGACCACGGGGGAGCAGCAGATCGCCCGCGACCGCTCCTGGATCGTCAAGGCGCTGCCCGAGGCCCGGGGCATGAGGTGCGAGCAGTGACACCGGGCGCGGGCCCGGCCGGGTGACCGGCCGGCTCCCGGGGCGGCGGCCGGGCCGACGGGCCGGGGGACCCGAAAGGGGGGGGGGGCCGGGGCCGGCCCCCCCCCCCGGGGGCCGGGGGGCGACATCGGGCGCGACCCCCACGGTTTCGGGCCACGAGAACCAGGCACCCGGAGACCGTTCGCTCTGAGCGAACGAGCCGCGGAAGGGTCACGCGAAAGGCCGTACAC